>JAEZEB010000124.1 GCA_023438115.1 Pseudomonadota bacterium
GGCGCCCCCCGCGCCCCCCCCCACCGGACGGCCTTCTCAAGACCCCGTCCGCACCACGATCCGCCCGCGCACCTGCCCCGCCATCAGCTTCCGCGCGGCGTCGGCGGCTTGCGCGAGCGGGATCTCCGTCGTCATCGCCTCGAGCAGCTTCGGGTCCAGGTCGCGGGCCAGGCGCGACCACGCCTGCTCGCGCAGCGCCATGGGCGCCATCACGCTGTCGACACCCAGCAGCGCGACGCCGCGCAGGATGAAGGGCGCGACGGTGGCCGGAAAGTCCATGCCCTGCGCCAGCCCGCAGGCGGCGACCGCGCCGCCATAGCGCACCTGCGCGCAGGCGTTGGCCAGCGTGTGGCTGCCCACGGCATCCACCACGCCGGCCCAGCGTTCCTTCTGCAGCGGCTTGCCCGGCGCGGAGAGTTCGTTGCGGTCGATCACGTTCGCGGCGCCCAGGCCGCGCAGGTAGTCGGCCTCGGCGGCCTTGCCGGTCGCCGCGACGACCTGGTGCCCCAGCTTCGCCAGCAGCGCCACCGCGACGGAACCGACGCCGCCCGTGGCGCCCGTGACCAGCACTTCGCCGTCACCGGGCTTGAGGCCATGGCGCTCCAGCGCCAGCACGCACAACATTGCCGTGTATCCCGCCGTGCCGATCGCCATCGCCTGGCGCGCGCTGAAGGCGGCGGGCCGGCGCACCAGCCACTGGCTCTTCAGCCGCGCCTTGGCCGCCAGGCAGCCCTTGTGCGTCTCGCCGACGCCGAAGCCGTTGAGCACGAAAGCGTCGCCCGCCTTCCAGCCCGGCGCACTGCTTTCCAGCACCGTGCCCGCGCCGTCGATGCCGGCCACCATGGGCCAGCTGCGCACCACCGGCGACTTGTTGGTGATCGCCAGGCCGTCCTTGTAGTTGAGGGTCGAATACTCGACGGCGACGGTGACGTCGCCCTCGGGCAGGAAGCTGTCGTCCACCTCGCGCACGGCGGCGCGGAATTCGGGGTCCTTCTCCAGGACGAGGGCTTGGAACATGCGGTCTCCTTGTGGCTCGCCGCCTCGCCGGAGGCGGTGGGTTGTTCGCCGCCCGATTCTGCGCCAGGCGCCGCCCTTCAGCCCGCCTCGACCCACTCCACCCGCGCGCCCAGCCGCGTGATGTTCTCGGCGAATCCCGGGTGCGCGCGCCGCACCGGCGCGGCATTGCGGATCACCGAGCGGCCGGGAATGCCCGCGGCCACCATCAGCAGCGCGATCGCCACCCGGATGATGTACGGACTTTCAACCACCGCCGGCCGCAGCTCCTTGCCGCCGAAGGTCACCAGGCGGTGCGGGTCCGACAGGAAGGCATGCGCGCCGAACTTCGACAGCTCGCCGCTCCAGCCCAGCGCGCCGTCGTAGACCTTGTTCCAGAACATCGCGCTGCCTTCGGCGCGCACGCCCAGCGCGATGAAGATGGGCAGCAGGTCCACCGGCAGGTAAGGCCACGGCGCGGCCTCGACCTTCTGCAGGATGTTGGGGGTGAACGGCTCGCGCACCTTCAGCGGCCCGTCGACCACGCTGCGCGACCAGCCGTCCTCGTGCAGCACGCGCACGCCGAACTTGGCGAATGTGCGGTCGATCAGCGGGAAGTGCCCGGGCTGCGCGTTCTTCACCCGCACGTCGCCGCCGGTGATCGCACCCAGCGCGAGGAAGGTGACGACCTCGTGGAAGTCCTCGGTGAAGGTGAACTCGCCGCCGCCCAGCCGGTCCACGCCGTCGATCGACAGGCGCGAAGTTCCGATGCCTTCGATGCGCGCGCCCAGCACCTGCATGAAGCGGCAGAACTCCTGCACGTGCGGCTCTCCCGCGGCGTTGGTGAGCGTGGAGCGACCATCGGCCAGCGACGCGCAGAGCACGAAGTTCTCGGTGGTGGTGACGGATGCGTAGTCGGCCCAGTGGTCGGCATGGCCCAGCGGCCGGTCCACCCGCAGCACGAGGCCCTGCTCGGCCCGCTCGACTTTCGCGCCGAAGCGCTCGAACACCTCCACGTGCGGATCGATCTCCCGCGCGCCGAGCGTGCAGCCCTTCACGTCGGCCTCGATGCGCGCGGCGCCGAAGCGCGCCAGCAGGCCCGGCACCAGCAGGATGGAACTGCGCATCTCCTCGGGCAGGTGGTCGCGGGCCGGATCGAAGCGCGTGTCGCGGTGGTGCACGTCGAGCACGCCGGCCTCGAAATCGACCGACACGGTGCTGCCGAGCCGGCGGAACACGTCGAGGATCCTGCGCACGTCGGTGATGTCGGGAAGGCGCTGCAGGCGCACGGGTTCGCGCGTGAGCAGCGTCGCGCACAGCACCGGCAGCACGGCGTTCTTGTTCGCCGACGGCACGACGCGGCCCTGCAGGGGCGAGCCGCCGTGGACGATGAGATGGGACATGCGCCCATGGTGCGCCCCGCCCGCGCGGGATGCCAGGGAGAGTGTGTTCCGCGCGCGGAAGAAAACTTCCGGGGCCCCGCGCGCGACCGTGGCGGGGCAGAATCGGCCACACATGAGTCCACCGTCCGGCCGCACCGTCTTCTGGAAATACCTGCGCGACCAGCGCAAGCTCGCCTGGGTGGCGCTGCTTTTGGCGGGGACCAGCCAGGTGCTGGCGCTGGTGGACCCCATCATCTTCGGCTGGCTGGTGGACGACTACGCGAGCCAGCGCGGGATCAAGGCCGACCAGGAGCTCGTCGGCGGCGCGCTGCGCCTGCTGATGCTGGCGCTGGTGGTCGCGATCGCCTCCCGCGCCTGCCGCACCATGCAGGACTACGTGGTGCGCCTGATCGTGCAGCGCGTGGGCACGCGCATCTTCAACGACGGGCTGCGCCAGACGCTGCGCCTGAGCTACCAGGACTTCGAGGAAGGCAGCAGCGGCGAGACGCTGGCCCTGCTGCTGCGGGTGCGGCGCGACACCGAGCGTTTCATCAACACCTTCATCAACGTGCTGTTCGCCTCGGTGGTGGGCCTGTGCTTCCTGCTCTGGTACGCCGTCACCAAGACCTGGCTGCTGGTGCCCGTGTTCCTGGTCGGCCTGCTCGTGCTGGGCGGGCTGTCGGGACTGCTGAGCCGGCAGATCCGCTCGCAGCAGCGGGCGCTGAACCGCGAGACCACGCGCAACGCCGGCGTGATCACCGAGAGCCTGCGCAACGTCGCGCTCATCAAGAGCCTGGGCCTCACCTTCCGCGAGATCCGCAGGCTGGAGGCGCAGACCGAGACCATCTTCGCGATGGAGATGCGCAAGGTGCGGCGCATCCGCTGGCTGTCCTTCCTGCAGGGCTCCACGCTCAGCGTGCTCAAGCTGTCGGTGCTGTTCACGCTGCTGTGGCTGATCTTCCGCAACGTGCTGTCCACGGGCGAGCTGATCGCCATGCAGTTCATCTCGGTGGGCATCCTCGCGCCGCTGCAGGAGCTGGGCACCGTCATCCTCGCGTGGCGCGAGGCGAGTTCATCGATGGCCAACTTCGCCGAGCTGATGGCCAAGCCCGTGGACCCGCGTCCCAAGGACGCGGTGCACATCGGCGCGGTGGAGTCGCTGCGCTTCGAGGACGTGGTGTTCCGCCACCGCGGCGCCGTCGAGAACGCGCTGGACGGCGTGAGCTTCTCGGCGCGGCTGGGCGAGACGATCGCCTTCGTGGGGCCGTCCGGGTCCGGCAAGTCGACGCTGGTGAAGCTGCTGCTGGGGCTGTACCGGCAATCGGCCGGCGAGGTGTTCTTCAACGAGGTCAGCACCCGGCGCCTGCGCTACAACGAGGCGCGGCGGCAGGTGGGCTACGTGACGCAGGAGACGACGCTGTTCTCCGGCACCGTGCGGGAGAACATGCTGTTCGTGCGCACCGATGCGACCGACGAGCAGATCCTGCACGCGATGGAGCAGGCCCAGTGCCTCGCGCTGTTGCAGCGCCTGCCGCAGGGGCTGGATACCGTGGTGGGCGAAGGCGGCATGCGCCTCTCGGGCGGCGAGCGCCAGCGGCTGTCCATCGCCCGCGCGCTGCTGCGCGCGCCGCGCCTGCTGATCTTCGATGAAGCGACTTCCGCCCTCGACTCGCTGACCGAACGCTACATCACGGAGACGGTGCGCAGCGTCTCCGAGCGCCGCACGCAGATCACCGTGCTGATCGCGCACCGCCTGTCGACGGTGTTGCACGCCGACACGATCCACGTGCTGGAGAAGGGCCGCATCGTCGAGAGCGGCACGCACGAGGAACTGGTCGCCCTCAAGGGCCTGTACTACGCCATGTGGCGCCAGCAGGTGGGAGAGCGGCCGCTGCCGGCGATCCAGGCGCCGGACGGTGAGGACGGTGCGGACGAGGACGACCTGCCGCCCGAAGGTTCGCCCGCGGCCCCGGTCGAGCCGATCGGCTGACCGGCCGGGCCGCGGCGGGGGCTTACTTGCGGTTGTTGACCGCGCCCTTGAGCGCGGCGCCGGGCACGAAGCGCACGGTGGTGGACGCGGCAATGGTCATGGCCTCGCCGGTCTGCGGGTTGCGGCCCGAACGCTCGGCGCGCTCGGCGCGCTTGAAGCTGCCGAAGCCGGGGATCACCACCTCGCCACCCTTGGCGAGTTCCTCGGTGACGATGCGGATGAAGGCATCGAGGGACCGTGCGCCCGCGGCCTGGGGTTGCTCGGTGGCGGCGGAGAGGGCCTGGATCAGCTCGGTCTTGTTCATGGATTTCCTGTTCGTGCAAAAGGGGCCAGTGTAGGCAAAAACGGGCGGCGGTCCGTGGACGCTCTGCAGCGCGCCCGGCACCGTGCGCATTAGAACTTTAGTCCCGCCGCCAAGCACCTTCAGGCCGCGACCGGCTCCTCCGCCGCCGGGGGGGGGGGGGGGGGGGGGGGGGGGGGCGCCCCGGGAAGGACGGCGGCCGGGGGCGGACATTCCCGGCGCCCCCCCAGACCGCCCCGGTTCACCCGGCGGTTCGCCCGGCGGGCGAAGCCATTTTCGCGGGGAGATGAAGTCGGCGGGAAATTCCGACCGGCGGCCGAAGTTCGCGGCCGACCGCCCGATATAGTACCGGCACCCGGCGGCGGGGAAACCGTTCCGCCGGGTGCGTCGTCTGGAATGTAACGGGGTGCGCGGGCGGGTGTGGTTTGCCGTTGCCTGCCGACGATCTCCCCCTCTAGGATTAACCTTCCGACTGTCCGGCCGACCCTTCCCGGAGCGACAGATGAAGACTCGGTTCCCGATCGCCGTCGCCGCCGTCGCCGCCGCGACCGGGCTGGCCGCCGCCCCGCCGGTGCAGCTGC
>JAEZEB010000043.1 GCA_023438115.1 Pseudomonadota bacterium
CCAGCGCCGGCCCACCGCCTGCGTCACGTAGAAGGTGCCGTGGAAGACGATGTTGGCAATGGCGTCGAAGGCGCGCGGCGACAGGCTCTCGGTCGGCGCGATGAAGTTGCCGGCGGCGTTGTTGACCAAGCCGGTGAGGCCGCCGCCGTCCCACAGCGACTGCACCATCTCCTCCACCGCCTGCGCGACGCGGATGTCGACGCCGAAGGTGTCGATGCGGCGCCCGGGAAAGCGGTCACGCCAGGCCGCGGCGGTCTCGTCGCACACCGCCTTGCGGCGGCCGCAGATCGCCACGTCGGCGCCGAGCGCGAGGAAGCGTTCGGCCATTGCCTGACCGAGGCCGGTGCCGCCGCCGGTGACGAGGATGCGTTGTCCGCTGAAGAGCTGGTCCGTGAACATGGTTCCCCTCCTGCCGCGCAAATGTAGCAGCGGCGGATTCCCTTCTGGGCGTAGGAATGCGCTGACCGTGGTTATCGCCCCGCATGCCGGGCCCCGATCGATGGCCTGCGCCTAGGGTATGCGGATCGTCCGAAGGGAGCATCGATGAACGTCACCATCGTGGGCACCGGCTATGTGGGCCTGGTCACCGGGGCCTGCCTGGCGGAGCTGGGCAACAACGTCTTCTGCCTCGACGTCGACCGCAACAAGGTCAACCTGCTCAACGCCGGCGGCATGCCGATCCACGAGCCGGGGCTGGAGGAGATCATCCAGCGCAACGTCGAGGAGGGCCGGCTGGTGTTCTCCTGCGACGTGGCCAGGAGCGTCGCCTTCGCCGACCTGCAGTTCATCGCGGTCGGCACGCCGCCCGACGAGGACGGCAGCGCGGACCTGCAATACGTGCTGGCGGCGGCACGCGCGATCGGCCGCCACATGGAAGGCTTCAAGGTCGTCGTCGACAAGTCGACCGTGCCGGTGGGCCCGGCCGCCCGGGTGACCGCGGCGATCCGCGAGGAACTGGATAAGCGCGGCCGCGGCGACATCGCTTTCTCGGTCGCGAGCAACCCCGAGTTCCTCAAGGAAGGCGCGGCGATCGACGACTTCATGCGGCCCGACCGCATCGTGCTGGGCGTGGAGGACCACCCGGCCGGCGAGCGCGCGCTGGCGATGCTGCGCGAGCTGTACCGGCCGTTCAACCGCAACCACGAACGCACCCGCGTGATGGACGTGCGCAGCGCGGAGTTCACCAAGTACGCGGCCAACGCGATGCTGGCCACGCGCATCAGCTTCATGAACGAGCTGGCCAACCTGGCCGACCGCGTGGGCGCCGACATCGAGCTGGTGCGCCAGGGCATCGGCTCGGATCCGCGCATCGGCTACAGCTTCCTCTACGCCGGCACCGGCTACGGCGGCAGCTGCTTTCCCAAGGACGTCGACGCGCTGTGCCGCACGGCGCAGGAGCACGGCCTGCCCCTGCAGGTGCTGGACGCCGTGCAGCGCGTGAACCATGCGCAGAAGCAGGTGCTGCTGGACAAGGTGTGGGCGCAGTTCGGCCGCCGCCTGGCCGGCCGCACCTTCGCGATCTGGGGGCTGTCCTTCAAGCCGGGCACCGACGACATGCGCGAGGCACCGAGCCGACTGGTGATCGGGGCGTTGCTGCGAGCCGGGGCCAGGGTGCGCGCGCATGACCCGGTGGCGCAGGAGCAGGCCGCGCGGGCGCTGGCGATGGATTTCGAGGACCATCCCGAGCTGCTGCGCAACATCACCTTCGTCGCCAAGCCGATGGATGCGGCGCGCGACGCCGACGCGCTGATCGTGCTGACCGAGTGGAAGAACTACAAGAGCCCGAACCTGCGGGCGCTGCGCGACACGCTCAAGCAGCCGCTGGTGCTGGATGGCCGCAACATCTACGAGCCGCACGCGATGGCGGCGGCGGGGCTGGCGTACATGGGGATCGGGCGGAACAACGCGGGGCTGCTGCAGGTGGCGCCGGCGCGGGCGGCGCAAATCGATGTCACGCCGGAGAGGGTGGGCACGAGTGCCCACCCTGCGAATACGGCGATGGCCAGGTAGCCGGGAGGGTGTGCAGGGCGCCAGCCCTGCGCACCGCTGCCTGGCTCAATGGTGCTGCGGCGGCGTCACTTCCCAGTGCTGCATCACGCGCTCATGGGCGTCCACGCTCTCGAGCCGCACGCGGAAGCCCCACAGCCGGGCGACGTGCTTGACGACTTCCTCGGCACCGTTGTCCAGCGGCCGGTCGTTGTGGCGCACGTGCCGCAGCGTCAATGACCGGTCGCCGCGCGCATTGACGTTCCACACCTGGATGTTCGGCTCGCGCCAACCCGGGTCGTGCTGGCGAGAGAGGGACTCGCGCAGGCGCCGGTAGCCGTTCTCGTCGTGGATGGCCGCGACCTCGAGTTCGCTTTGCGCGGAATCGTCCAGCACGGCGAACATGCGCAGGTCGCGCATCAGCTTGGGCGACAGGTACTGCCCGATGAAGCTCTCGTCCTTGAAGTGGCGCATCGCGTAGTCGAGCGTCTTGATCCAGTCGCTGCCGGCGATGTCCGGGAACCACTCGCGATCCTCGTCGGTGGGGTTCTCGCAGATGCGCCGGATGTCCGTGAACATCGCGAAGCCCAGGGCGTACGGGTTGATGCCGCTGTATGCGGGATGCGTGATCGGCGGCTGGAACACCACGTTGGTGTGCGAGCTCAGGATCTCCATCATATAGCCGTCCGAGAGCAGGCCCTCGTCGTACATGGTGTTGAGCAGCGTGTAGTGCCAGAAGGTCGCCCAGCCTTCGTTCATCACCTGGGTCTGGCGTTGCGGATAGAAGTACTGCGCCACCTTGCGCACGATGCGCACGATCTCGCGCTGCCAGGGCTCCAGCAGCGGCGCATGCTTCTCGATGAAGTACAGGATGTTCTCCTGCGGCTCCTCGGGAAAGCGCTTGTGCTCCTTCTTGGCCTGCTTGCCCGCCTTGGTGGGCAGCGTGCGCCACAGGTCGTTCACCTGCTGCTGCAGGTAGGCCTCGCGCTCCTTGCGCCGGTTCTCCTCCTCCACCATCGAGATCTTCTGCGGCCGGCGGTAGCGGTCCACGCCGTAGTTCATGAGCGCGTGGCAAGCGTCGAGCGTCGCCTCGACGGCGTCGATGCCGTGGCGCTCCTCGCATTCCGCGACGAAGCTCTTGGCGTACACCAGGTAGTCGATGATCGAACTGGCGTCCGTCCACATGCGGAACAGGTAGTTGCCCTTGAAGAAGGAGTTGTGCCCGAAGCAGGCGTGCGCCATTACCAGCGCCTGCATGGGCATCGTGTTCTCCTCCATCAGGTAGGCGATGCAGGGATCGGAGTTGATCACGATCTCGTACGCCAGCCCCATGTGGCCGCGGCGGTAGCTCTTTTCGCTCTGGATGAAGTGCTTGCCGTAGGACCAGTGGCGGTAGTTCACCGGCATGCCCACGGAGGCGTAGGCATCGAGCATCTGCTCCGCGGTGATCACCTCCAGCTGTGTCGGGTAGGTGTCCAGGCCGTAGCGTTCCGCCGTGCGGCGGATCGCCTGGAAATAGGTCTCGATCAGGTCGAAGTTCCAGTCCGACGGGCTGGGTAGCCGCCGGCCCTCGTCCTTCTTCGCGTCGGAGGGGGTGAGGAGATCGGCTTCCATCATGTCGTTCCCGCGGGTTGCTTCTTGAACAGGTCCCGGAACACCGGGAAGATCTGCGAAGGGGTGCAGATCTTCTGCATCGCGAAGTGGGGATTGGCGTCACGCACGCGCGTGTACTCCTCCCACAGGTTCTGGTCCTCGTCGGCCACCTGCACGTAGGCGTAGTAGCGCACCAGCGGCAGGATCTTGTTGTCCAGCAGCTCGCGGCACTTGGACGAATCCTGCTGCCAGTTGTCGCCGTCGGAGGCCTGGGCGCCGTAGATGTTCCACTCGCTGCCCATGTAGCGCGCACGGATGATCTCGTTCATCAGCGTGAGCGCGCTCGACACCACCGTGCCGCCGCTCTCCGTGGCGTGGAAGAACTCGTCTTCCGTCACCTCCGCGGCCTGGGTGTGGTGGCGGATGAACACCACCTCGGTCTTCTCGTAGTGCCGCGTGAGGAACAGGTACAGCAGGATGAAGAAGCGCTTGGCGAGGTCCTTGCGCGATTCGTCCATGGAACCGGAGACGTCCATCAGGCAGAACATCACGGCCTTGCTGGTCGGCTTGGGTTCGCGGATGCGGTTGCGGTAGCGCAGGTCGAAGGGGTCCAGGAAGGGCACGCGCTTGATGCGCTCGCGCAGTTCCACCACCCGCTTGCGCAGCATCTCCACTTCCGGCGGCGGGCCCTCGGCGCGGCGCTCCAGGTCTTCCAGCTGGCGCTCGGCCTGCTTCAGTTCCTTGCGCGCGTCGCCGCCCATCGCGATGCGGCGCGCCAGGCCCACGCGCATGGAGCGCACCACGTGCAGGCTGGTCGGGTTGCCTTCGGAGACGAAGCCCGCGCGGCGCAGCTTCCATTCCGGCACGTCGGCCAGCAGCTGCGTGCGGATCATGCGCGGCAGGGCGAGATCGTCGAAGAAGTAGTTCATGAACTCTTCGCGCGTGATCCGGAAGACGAAGTCGTCTTCGCCCTGCCCGTCCGGCGAGGCCCCGCTGCCGCCCGAGCCGCCGCCACCGCCGCCTTGCGGCCGCTGGATGCGGTCGCCGCGGACGTATTCCTCGTTGCCGGGATGCACCAGCTCGCGGCTGCCGCCCGGCGCGTGGCCAAAGGTCGGCTCCGACACGTCGCGCTTGGGCAGCGTGATGTCGGCGCCTTCCTCGAGGTCGGTGATGCTGCGGTCGCCGACCGCCTTGCGCACGGCTTCCTTGATCTGCTCGCGATAGCGGCGCAGGAACCGCTCGCGGTTGCCGATCGACTTGTTCTTGCCCGAGAGGCGGCGGTCGATGACCTGGTGGAGCATGGACCGCTCGCCACCGCTTCTGTTGGTCACAGGACCGCCCTTCCTCTAGTCGTTGGTCTTCGTTCCCGCTTTTTCAGGAGCTTTTCCGCACGCGCAGGTACCACTCGCACAGCAGGCGCACCTGCTTGCGCGTGTAGCCCTTCTCGACCATGCGGTTGACGAAGTCCTCGTGCTTCTTGGCCTCGTCGGCGCTGGCCTTGGCGTTGAAGCTGATCACCGGCAGCAGTTCCTCGGTGTTCGAGAACATCTTCTTCTCGATCACCGTGCGCAGCTTCTCGTAACTGGTCCACACCGGGTTCTTGCCCGCGTTGTTGGCCCGCGCCCGCAGCACGAAGTTGACGATCTCGTTGCGGAAGTCCTTCGGGTTCGACAGGCCGGCCGGCTTCTCGATCTTCTCGAGTTCGGCGTTCAGCGCCGCGCGGTCGAAGATCTCGCCCGTGTCGGTGTCGCGGAACTCCTGGTCCTGGATCCAGAAGTCGGCGTACGTGACGTAGCGGTCGAAGATGTTCTGGCCGTACTCGGAGTAGGACTCCAGGTACGCCGTCTGGATCTCCTTGCCGATGAACTCCGCATAGCGGCTGGCCAGGTGCTCCTTGATGTACGACAGGTACTTCTGCTCGGTCTCGGCCGGGAACTGCTCGCGCTCGATCTGCTGTTCGAGCACGTACATCAGGTGCACCGGGTTGGCCGCCACCTCGTCGGAGCCGAAGTTGAACACCTTCGACAGGATCTTGAAGGCGAAGCGGGTGGAGATGCCCGTCATGCCCTCGTCGACCCCGGCGTAGTCGCGGTACTCCTGGTAGCTCTTGGCCTTGGGATCGGTGTCCTTCAGGTTCTCGCCGTCGTACACCAGCATCTTGCTGAAGATGCTGGAATTCTCGGGCTCCTTCAGGCGCGTGAGCACCGAGAACTGCGCCATCATCCGCAGCGTGCCGGGCGCGCACACGGCGTCCTCGAGCGAGGAGTTCTGGATCAGCTTCTCGTAGATCTTCACTTCCTCGGTGACGCGCAGGCAGTACGGCACCTTCACCACGTAGATGCGGTCCAGGAAGGCTTCGTTGTTCTTGTTGTTCTTGAAGGCCTTCCACTCGCTCTCGTTGGAGTGGGCCATCACGATGCCGTCGAACGGGATCGCGCCGAAGCCTTCGGTGCCCTTGAAGTTGCCTTCCTGCGTGGCCGTCAGCAGCGGGTGCAGCACCTTGATGGGCGCCTTGAACATCTCCACGAATTCCAGCAAGCCCTGGTTGGCCAGGCACAGGCCGCCGGAGTAGCTGTAGGCATCGGGGTCGTCCTGCGCGAAGCTTTCGAGCTTGCGGATGTCCACCTTGCCCACCAGCGCCGAGATGTCCTGGTTGTTCTCGTCGCCCGGCTCCGTCTTGGCGATGCCGATCTGCTTGAGGATGGACGGGTAGCGCTTGACGACCTTGAACTTGCGGATGTCGCCGCCGTATTCCTCCAGGCGCTTGACGGCCCAGGGCGACATGATCTTCTGCGTGTAGCGGCGCGGGATGCCGAACTGCTCCTCGAGCAGCGGGCCGTCCTCGTCGTTGCTGAACAGGCCCAGCGGCGACTCGTTCACCGGCGAGCCCTTGAGCGCATAGAAGGGCACCTGCTCCATCAGCTGCTTCAGGCGTTCCGCGATGGAGGACTTGCCGCCGCCCACGGGACCGAGCAGGTAGAGGATCTGCTTCTTCTCTTCCAGGCCTTGCGCCGCATGGCGGAAGTGCGAGACCACCTGTTCGATGGGCTCCTCGAGGCCGTAGAAATCCTTGAACGCCGGGTAAACGCGGATCACCTTGTTGCCGAAGATGCGCGACAGGCGCGGGTCGTGCCGCGTGTCGATCATCTCCGGTTCGCCGATCGCGGCGAGCATGCGTTCGGAGGCAGTCGCGTACGTGAGCGGCTCCTTCTTGCACAGCTCGAGGTACTCCTCGATCGACATCTCTTCCTCGCGCTTCTGCTCGTAACGCGTGAGGAAATTGCGGACGACGTCCATGAAGCCTCCTTCGTTTGCGGTCTGCAGCGCCTCGTGCAGTGCGATGTCACTGTACTCCAGAGCCTTCCGGCGAACCGTTTTCACTCTGTAGGCCGAACACCGACTTCACTGTAGGTGAACGATAGATAAAAAAAAAGGGTGTGAGTTGCTAGGGACAAACGAGAAACGCATGTAAACGGCATCCACGCAACACTGTCGTCCCGGGTTGTGCAGCATGCAAGCGAAGCCATGGATACCTTCGTGCACGACAGTGCACGAGCAACGCGCGTCAGCTGGTGCGCGTCACCTTTTTCAGGTGCGGGGGATGGTCCGGATCGTTGCCGCGTTCGCGCGCAAGCGCCTCCGCCATCGGATAGAAACTCTGGATCGCGCTGACGGGATCGAGTTCCACGCGCGGCGCTTCCACGATGCGCAACTGCGCCTCGGGAGTTCCCTCGGGTGCGGCAAGCAGCACGCATGCACCGCGCTCGCGCATGGTGCGCGCCAGCTCCAGCAGGCCGGCTTGCGCGGGACCGCGCGGCGCGAACACGAGCAGCGGATAGCCCTCCTCGATCAGCGCCATGGGCCCGTGCTGGATCTCCGCACCGGAGAAGGCCTCGGCCTGGATGCCGCAGGTTTCCTTGAACTTCAGCGCGGCTTCCATCGCGACGGGCAGGCCGAGCCCGCGGCCCACGACAAATAGCCGATCCGCATCGCGCAAGGCCTCCACTGCCGGCGACCAGTCGGTGTTGCATGCCTGCTCCATCGCGCGCGGCAAGGCTTCCAGTCCGCGCGCGAGCGTGCCATCATCCTGCCAGGAGGCGACCAGGCGCGCGCCGGCGACGAGCTGCGCGATGAAGCTTTTCGTCGCCGCCACGCTGGCTTCCTCGCCCGCATGCAGCGGGAACAGCCACTCGGCCGCGCGCGCCAGCGGCGACTGCGCATCGTTGACGAACGCGCAGGTCAACGCGCCGCATTGCCGGAAGTAGTCCGTCGGCCCGATCAGGTCCGGACTCTGCCCCGATTGCGAGAACGCAAGGGACGCGAGGCCTTCGCAGCGGATCTGCGACTGGTACAGCGTGACCAGCGACATCGGCATCGAGCTCACCAGCCGTCCCAGCCGCGCCATGATCAGGTAGGCCGCGTAGTGCGCCGCATGGTCGGAGCTGCCGCGCGCGATCGTCAGCAGTGCGGCGGGCGGCTGTTGCCGCAAGCGCTCGCCGAAAGCCCGCCAGCGATCGCCGTCGGCACGCAGCTGGCGCGCGACGGCCTCCGGCGCTTCGCGCGCCTCATCGAGCATGCGGGACATCGACCGATCCTCCTTCGACGAAGACTTCCTGCACGCGCAGGTCGCGATCGAGCACCACCACGTCGGCCCACGCGCCGGCCACGAGCCGACCGCGATCGGCGAGGCCCAGGAACTCGGCGGCATGGGTGGAGACGCGGCGCGCCGCATCCTGCAGTTCGACGCCCACCACCTCCACCAGGTTGCGCAGCGCGCGGTCCATGGTGAGCGTGGAGCCGGCGAGCGTTCCGTCGGCCAGGCGCACGCCGCCCAGGCACTTGGTGACGCTCTGGCGCCCCAGCATGTACTCGCCGTCGGGCATGCCGGTGGCCGCCGTGGAATCGGTCACGCAGTACAGGCCGGGGATGCTGCGCAGCGCCGCGCGGATCGCGCCCGGATGCACGTGCAGCAGGTCCGGGATCACCTCGGCATAACGCGCATGCGCCAGCGCCGCGCCCACCATGCCGGGCATGCGGTGGTGCAGCGGCGTCATCGCATTGAAGAGATGCGTGAAGCCGAGCGCGCCGCGCTGCAAGGCCTCGACGCCGTCCTCGTAGCTGCCCAGCGTGTGCCCGAGCTGCACGCGGAAGCCTTCCGCCACCAGCGACGGGATGGCTTCCATGTTGCCGGGCACCTCGGGGGCCAGCGTCAGCAGGCGGATGGGCGCCAGCGCGTGCAGTTCCTTCAGCTCGTCCAGCGACACGGGCCGCGCGTACGGCGGCTGTGCGCCGAGCTTGCCGGCGTTGATGTACGGACCTTCGAGGTGCATGCCCAGCACGCGCGCTGCGCCCGATGCACCATCGCGGCACAGCGCGCCCACGGGCGCGAGCGATGCGCGCAGGTCTTCCACCGGCGCCGTCATGGTGGTGGCGAGCAGGGCCGTGGTGCCGTGCTGCGCGTGACGACGTGCCACCTCCAGCGCCGCGTCGCCGCCTTCCATGATGTCGCGCCCGCCGCCGCCGTGCACGTGCAGGTCGATGAAGCCGGGCAGCAACAGGGGCGCCGTGCCGTCGCGCGCGCGTTCGGCGGGCAGGTGCGAACCTTCGATCGATGCGATGCGGCCATCCGCGCCCATGTGCAGGGCGCCCTCGACGATGCCCGCCGGCGTGACGATGCGGCCCCGCAGCGTGCGCGTCACAGGGCCTCTTCCGCCTCGGGCCGCAGCGCGCGGCGCGCCAGCATCAGCG
>JAEZEB010000118.1 GCA_023438115.1 Pseudomonadota bacterium
GCAGCGCCGACATGATCGCGCGCACGGTGAGCCAGAAACTCGCCGCCTCGCTCGGCCAGCCTTTCGTGGTCGACAACCGTGCGGGCGCCTCGGGGCAGATCGGCATGCCGCTCGTGGCCAAGTCGCCCGCCGACGGCTACACGCTCACGGTCTCGCCCGCGTCCTTCCTGACCACGAACAAGAGCATCTTCAAGGCGCTCGCCTACGACCCGGAGGCGGACTTCGTGCCGGTTTCGCGCCTGGTCAACCAGCCCATGGTGCTGGTGGTACGCGACAAGCAGAAGTACCCCACCGTGGCCGCCCTGCTCGCGGCCGCGAAGGCGGCGCCGGGCAGGATCACCTATGCGTCCTCCGGCGACGGCAGCCCGCAGCACCTCGCGGGCCTGATGTTCGAGACACGCACGAAGGCCCGCCTGCTGCACGTCCCCTACAAGGGCGGCGCACCCGCGGTCAACGACACGCTGGCCGGCGTCGTCGACGCCATGTTCGCGGTGCTGCCCGAAGCGCTGCCGCACGTGCAATCCGGCAAGCTGCATGCGCTGGCCCTCATGGGCCCGCAGCGGTCGGCCGTCCTCCCCGGCGTGCCGACGATGGCCGAAAGCGGCCTCGCGGAACTGACGCTGTCCGCGTGGGTCGCCCTGCTGGCGCCGTCAGGTACGCCCCGGTCCATCGTCGAGGAACTCAATCGCGCCGTGCATGCGGCGCTGGACGGCGACATCAAGGCGAAGCTTGCGGAAAGCGGCATGGAAGTCGCGCCCGGCACGCCGGAAGAACTGCAGCGGACCATCGCGCAGGAGATCAGGCTGCATGCGGAGCTGGTGAAGGCGGCGGGGGTGGTGCCGCAGTAGGCGGAGGCCCGGGCACGCTCGACCGCTCGCCGGATGGACGGCGGCCCAAGGCCGCGATGGCAAGGTGGAATGACCTCGGTGCGACAATTCGCACCATGCCCGCCACAGAATTCGCCCCCGGCCTCGCCATCCAGGGCTTCACCCCGCCCCTGCGCCTTTCCGATTTCAAGCTGGTCGCGTTCGACATGGATTCGACGCTGATCAACATCGAGTGCGTCGACGAGATCGCCGATGCCGTGGGCATGAAGGAGGAAGTGGCGGCGATCACCGAGGCCGCGATGCGCGGCGAGATCACGGACTACAAGGAAAGCCTGCGCCGCCGCGTCGCGCTGCTCAAGGGCGTCACGATGGCCGACATGGAACAGGTCTACGTCGAGCGGCTGCAGCTCAATCCCGGCGCCGAGACACTGGTGCGCGCCTGCCAGGCCGCGGGCCTGAAGACGCTGCTGGTCTCCGGCGGCTTCACCTTCTTCACCGACCGCATCCGCGACAGGCTGAAGATCGACTTCACCCGCTCCAACGTGCTGGAGGTCCGCTCGGGCGCCAACTGCGGCGAGCTCACCGGCCGCATGGTGGACCAGCCCTGGGGCGACATCTGCGACGGCGCCGAGAAGCGCAAGATGCTGCTGGAGACCTGCGCCAACCTGGGCATCTCGCCGAAGCAGGCGATCGCCGTCGGCGACGGCGCCAACGACCTGCCGATGATGGGCGAAGCCGGCCTGTCCGTCGCCTACCACGCCAAGCCGAAGGTGCGCGAGCAGGCGATGGTGCAGATCAACGCGGGAGGGCTGGATCGGCTGCTGGAGCTGATGGCCTGAGCCCGCGGTTCGCGGGCAGCCAGCCCGGCACCCGCACCGTGAACGTGGTGCCGGCGCCGACGCGGCTGTCCACCACGATCGTGCCGCCGTGCATGTCGACGGCGTTCTTCACGATCGCCAGGCCCAGCCCCGTGCCGGGAATGTCGCCGACGTTGCTGGCGCGGTGGAAGGACTCGAACAGGTTCGCCATTTCCTCCGGCGGGATGCCGATGCCGCTGTCCTGCACGCGGAAGAGGGTCTCGTCCTCGCCGCGCCGCACCTCGAAGCGCACCTCGCCGCCCGCGGGCGAATACTTCACCGCGTTGGTCAGCAGGTTCACGAAGATGTGCCGCAGCAGCTTCTCGTCGTAGAGGCCGGGCGCGAGATCGGGGTCCACGTCGCACACCACGCGGTCGCCGCCCTCGGGATGCTGCAGCCCCGCTTCGTCGACGATCTGCGGGCACAGCACGCGCAGGTCCACGCGCGCCGGCTTGAACTCCAGCATCTGCGCATCGGCGCGCCCCAGCAACAGCACGCGATCGAGCATGCGTGACATGCGCTGCACGCCGGCGGCGATGCCGTCCAGCGTCTCGCGGCGCTCCTCGGGCGCGAGCCGGTCGCCGTAATGGCGCAGCAGTTCCTCGGCCGAGAGGATGGCGGCCAGCGGCGTGCGGAACTCGTGGCTGGTCATCGCCACGAAGCGCGCGCGCATCTCGGCCAGCGCCTGCTGCTGCTCCAGCGCCTCGCGCATGCGCGCCTCCGAGTGCTTGCGGCGCGTGATGTCCAGGAAGGTCCAGATCACGCCCGAGTCCGGGTCGTGCGGCCGCACGCAGCTGCCGGCCATCTCCACCCAGAACAGCTCGCCGCCGCGGCGCCGCAGCTGCATCTCGCAGCTGTAGCCGTTGCGGGCGATCATCGCCGCGCGGGCCTCCTCGCCGAAGCGCTGCCAGCTCTCGGTGTCGGGATGCAGGTAGTCCGAGCCCTGGCCCGTGAGCACCTGCCGCGGGTAGCCGAGCATCTGCGCGAACTTCTCGTTCACCCATTCGTGGCGGCGCCTCACCGACAGCACCATGCCCACCACCGCGTTGTTCAGGATGGCCTCGCGCTCGGTCATCGTGCGCTGCAGCTCCGCCTCCAGCTCCTTGCGGCGCGTGATGTCGGTGATCACCCAGACGGTGCCCTCCTGCAGGTCGGTGGGACGCACGGCCTTGCCGGAGAGCAGGATCCAGATGCGGCGGCCGTCGAAGCGCCGCACCTGCATCTCGCGTTCGTACACGTCGCCGCGGGCCACCGCCTCGGCCACCTCGCGGCCCACCTGCAGGTAGTCCTCGCGCGAGAGGTAGAACGGCTCCATGCTGGTCACCTGCTCCAGCCCCGCGCCGAAGATCTCCAGCATCGCGCGGTTGGCCCAGCGCAGCCGGCCCTCCGCGGTGAGGAAGCAGATGCCGACGATGGAGTTCTCCAGCACGACCTCGCGCTCCTCGAGCACCGTCTGCAGCTTGCGCCGCGACTGCGACAGCGCCTCCACCATCGCGTGCTCCGCGGCCAGGCGCGCGTCCACCTGGTCCTGCTGGCGGCGCGAGACGTTGATGCGGTCCGCGAGCGCGAAGGACAGCAGCAGCATCTCGATGGCCGATCCGATCAGCAGCGAGTTCGAGGTCCAGCGGTTCGAGGGCAGCACGCCCATGTTGTGCAGTTGCAGCGCCAGCACGCCGAGCAAGAGGGCCGCCCACGCGGCGAGATAGTGGCGCGCGCCGCCGTGCCCGCTGCGCAGCGACATGACGCCCGAGACCACCAGCGAGGCGATGCCCACCGGCGCCAGCACCATCAGCATGAAGCTGGAGACCACATAGGGCAGCGCCACCACGGCGACGGCCGTCAGCGTCCACAGGCCGGCCTGCGCGAGCAGCAGGCGGTCCATGCGCGGCATGGTTTCGCGGCTTTGCAGGAAGCGGCGCGCGAACAGCAGGCCGAACAGGCCAGCCAGGCTGGCACCCACGTGCGGCGCCACGCTGTTCCACCAGGCCTGTTGCGGCCAGAGGAACTGCGGCCCCAGCCCGGTCAGCGCGGCCTGGCCGAAGCCCATGGAGGCCACGAACAGCACGTAGACGAGGTAGGAACCATCGCGCACCGAAACCCACAGCAGCAGGTTGTAGAGCAACAGCCCGATCAACAGGCCGAAGTAGAGGCTCAGGACCGTGTACGCGACCTGGTCCGCATGCCACAACGCCTCGGCACGCCACAGGCGCAACGGCGCGGCGACGACGCCATCGCTGGTCAGGCGCAGGTACAGCGTGGTCGTCCCGCCCGCGGGCAGGGACACGGGCATGACGTGGTTGCGGTGCGCGATGGCCCGGCGCGTGAAGGGCTCGAGGTCGCCGCCCACGTGCCGGATCCAGCCGCCTTCGGGGCGCGGTGCGTACAGCTCGAGGCGGTCGAGGGCCGAATACGCCAGTTCCAGCAGCCAGTCGGGCCGGCTGCCCTCGGGCGCCTGCAGTTCCACGCGCAGCCAGATCGCCGAACGCGTCAGGCCGAAGTTGGCCGAGGGGCCGCTGTCGCGCATGGGACGGAAGCGCGCCTGCTGCGCCGGCTGCAGCACCTCGTCCAGCGTCATCTGCCGCGTCGGATCGTCGATGAACTGCACGACGGGGTTGAGGTCGTAGCGGCCCTGCTCGCCCAGCACCACCGGCTCGGCCCGCCCCGCGACAGCCAGCAGGCCAAGCAGGACGAAGGCGAGCAGCCGTCCGCTCATGCGGTCGGTGCGCCGGGGGTGGCGTTCAGCTCGGCCATGGCGGCCGACTATAGAGGATCAAGCCGCGGCGCCGCGCGGCGATCGCACCGGCCAGGGCCGCACCTGCCCCAGCGTGCGGGCCCGCCACAACAGGAAGCCCACGATGGACAGGTTCAGCAGGTTCCAGGCGATGCCGTTGACGAAGGCCGCGCGGTAGGAGCCGGTGAGGTCGAACACCGCGCCCGACATCCAGCCGCCCAGGGCCATGCCCAGCAGCGTAGCCATCAGCACCGTGCCCACTTTCGCGCCGGCCTGCTCCGGCGGAAAGTACTCGCGCACGATGAGCGCATAGGCCGGCACGATGCCGCCCTGGAACAGCCCGAACAGGCCCGACACGACGTACAGCGACACCAGCCCATCGGACGGCAGGAACATCAGCAGCGCCACGCCCTGCAGCAGCGAGCCGAGCAGCAGCGTGCGCATCCCGCCGATGCGGTCGGAGATCCAGCCGGAGACGAGCCGGCTCACCACGCCCAGCGCCAGCATCAGCGAGAGCATCTCGGCGCCGCGCGCCGCGCCGAAGCCGAGGTCGCCGCAGTAGGCGACGATGTGCACCTGCGGCATGGACATCGCCACGCAGCAGGACACGCCCGCGACGCACAGCAGCGCGAGCAGCACCCGCGGCGACATGCCCAGCGGCCGCTGCGCGGGCGCCGTGAAGCCGGCCGCGGGTGCAGCGCCTACGGCCGGCACCACCAACGCGGGCGGACGCCGCCGCAGCACCAGCGCGAGCGGCAGCATGCTCGCGATGCAGAACACGCCCATGCCCACGTAGGTCTGGCGCCAGCCCACGCCGTCGATGAAGAACTGCATCACCGGCGGCCACACCGCGCCGGCGGTGTAGTTGCCGCTCATGCAGATCGCCAGCGCGATGCCGCGGCGGCGGTCGAACCAGCGCGTGGTGTCGGCCACCAGCGGCGCGAAGCTCGCGGAGGTGCCCAGCAGGCCGATCAGTACGCCCTGCGCCAGCCCGAACAGCAGGGGCCCCGGCGCCAGGCCGGCGGCGATGTAGCCCGCGCCCAGGCCGACGGCCCCCAGCATCACCACCGCCATCACGCCGAAGCGGTCGGCCAGCCGTCCCATCAGGATGCCGCCGACGCCGAAGCCGACCATGGTCAGCGTGTAGGGCAGCGACGCGTCGCCGCGGTCTATGCCGAAGTCCTGCTGCATCTGCGGCAGCACCACGGTCACGGAGTACATGCCGGAGCCGCCGATCGTCATCAGCAGCAGCGACATCCACAGCCGCGTCCAGGCGTAGGGGGATTCGATGGCCTCGGGGCCGGCGGTCTGCATGGGCACCGATTGGAACCGAAGACGCGCGGGCTGCAAACCCCGGCGGCCGTAGTCGTGCGACTACAAGCCCCGATGCCGGGGGCCGACGGTGCGCGCGCAAGCTGGTGCTTAAGGTGACATCCGATGCAAGGCAGCGCGCGACGCCATTTCTCCATGGTCCGGGAATTCCACCTGGCCGACTTCTTCACCCTGGGCAACGCCGCCTGCGGCGTGGGCGCCATCCTGCTCGCGATGCTGTACCTGGCCACGGGCGAGCGCACGCACTTCCTGCTCTCCGCGGCCCTCGCGCCGGCGGCCTTCGCCTTCGACGTGCTCGACGGCCGCATCGCCCGCGCGCGCCACCAGCACTCGGCGCTCGGGCGCGAACTGGATTCGCTCTCGGACGTGATCTCCTTCGGCGTGGCGCCGGCCGCCCTGGCCTTTGCCGCCGGCATGCAGGGCGGCTGGGACGCGGCCGCGCTGATCTACTTCGTGTGCTGCGGCGTGAGCCGGCTCGCGCGCTACAACGTGACGGCCGAACAGCTCGCGGGCGACGACTCCGGCAAGGTGAAGTACTTCGAGGGCACGCCCATCCCGACCAGCGTGGTGCTCACCGGCGTGCTGGCCTGGGCCGCGTGGCAGGGCGACCTGGGCGAGCGCCTGTGGGGCGGCGTGCTGGAACTGGGCCCGTGGAACCTGCACCCGCTGGTGCTGCTGTTCGTGCTGTCCGGCACGCTGATGGTCAGCAAGACCCTCCGGATCCCGAAACTCTAGGGCCTACTTGCGCGGGCGGTTCTTCTGCCAGATGGCCAGCAGGATCAGGCCGTACGCGATCACGCGCACGCCGTAGAACTCCGGCCGCTCCTCGCCGGCCCCGGTGGTCCCCAGCGCGACGCGGTTGCCCGCCTCCAGCAGGAACGACAGGGCGAACCAGAGGAAGAACCGGTCGCGCGTGTGCCGCCAGAAGCGGAAGAAGAACAGGGCCGCCACGAGCCATCCCATGGCGATCGCGCCCATGACCATTGCCTCCATGGCTCAGTCATCCTCCCAGACGAGGCCGAACAGCAGCAGCAGCACGGCGGCGAAGGCCCAGCCGAGGCGCCAGAGATAGAGGTCCACCTGCGTCGGCAGGACCACGCGGTCCACGACCAGCAGCACGTTGTTCACGCTCAGCGCGCCGAAGCACAGGGCGCTCCAGAACAGCAGCCGCGCCCCGCTCGCCCGCCAGCTGCGCCACAGAAGCACGAGGCAGGTGATGGATGTCAGCGCGCAGAGGGAATAGATCAGTGCAGCCATGATCTCCTGTCACTCCTTGCGGAAACGGAACGCATCCGCGAACTGCTGGGCCCTGCGGTCGATGCGCGAGTGGATGAGGTCGGTCACGGTGACCAGGTTGGTGGCGTAGGCCTGGGCCAGCCGGTCGAGGAGTGTCGAGAGTTCGGTGTCGGGGGCGTAGTGCAGGCCCGCCGTGCCGGCCGGCGCGCCCACGCCGCTGGAGCGCAGCTGCTCGAGGAGTTCGGCGCCGGTCCGCTCCGGCACGTACAGCCGGCGCGCCAGTTGCGAGGCGTCCCATTCCTTCTGCGGCTCCGCACGCAGCAACAGCACCGCCTCGAGGTACGGAACCGAGGGGATGCTGGTGAGGATGAAGCGGCGCAGGTCGGCCGGCAGCTCGGGATCGCTCATTGTTCTAGCTGGACAGGCACGCCCTCGTGCGCTGGTTATCCCTTGCCCGGCGGACGTCCTTCGGCCTGTACATTGGGCCGTCACTGTAGCGCCTGTCGCACGCGTTTTGTGCTCGACAGTAGATTTTCACGGGTGCGGGAGAGATGAAGTTCTCCATTTCCATGCGCCCGGCCACGGCGATGCATCTTCCTTCTGACACTTCGGTGCGCCTGTTCCTGGCGCTGTGGCCTGCAAGCGACGTGCTGCGTGCCGTGGAGGTACAGGCGGCCGCATGGCACGGGCCCGCGCAGGCCAGGCGAACCCGGCCCGAACGCCTGCACGTCACGCTGGCGCAAGGCCTTCGGCGCACGGCCCGTGCGCCGTTGCATTGGCGGGCGGGTCCGCAGTCCGCCCTGGTGCGTTCGCTCCCCGGCGGCCGCGGCTACGAAAACCTTCAGTGCTTCGGCTGAGCCGCCGACTGGCGCGCGGCATCGATCGCGGCACGCGCCGCGATCTCGGCTTCGAGCGCCGGCTCCAGCGGCGAGCGGCACAGGCCCGCGAATTCGTAGTTGATGTTCTCGTACAGCTCCGCCGTCGCGGGGGAAGCATCGAGCACGGCTTCGAGCGCCGCGTCGTGCGGCATCGCCCGCAACACCTCGCTCAGGTGCTCCACCACCCCGCGGTACTGCTGGGCGTCGACCGGTTCGGCGCTGCGGTCGAGCCGCTCGATCATGCGAGCGAGCATGACGAGGTTCCTGGGCACGGTGGTGTTCATGCGTCTCATCTGGGGCTGCGGCGCCGTGATTGCAAGAGGTTGCCCCGCGTACGAAAAAAGGGCCTGCCGGCGGGCAGGCCCTTTCAGCGCGCGACGTCCGCGGTCAGTAGAGGAAGTCGATCGTCATCGGGCTGGGCTCCCGGGTGTCGATCTCCTCGGTCAGCGCGCTGCGGTCCGGCGCCGTGGCGCGCAGCACGTAGTAGCCGTCAGCGGCAAGGTCGTCCGCGAAGGTGAGGCCGGAGGGATCGTAGGGAGCGACCCGCGGCGGCTCCTCCGGCAGCACCAGTTCGTACGCGCCGGTCACGTAGTCGACGGGCGTCGACAGCACGTCGATGCTGCCGCCGGCGATCGCCTGCCGCGCCGTGACGAAGGCGTCGGGCACCGGCGTGCTGCCGGCCCGCACGGTCCCTCGCACGACATGCGTCCCCGAGGTCGGCAAGGCAATGCGGCTGCCGGTGCCGGAGAGGGTCACCACGCTGCTCTCCACCGGCACGCCGGTGACGACGCCCGTGGCGCGTTCGGTGGACGTGACCACCACCGTGTACGTCCCCGGCATCAGCCAGGCCAGCTTGAACTTGCCGTTGTCGTCGGGCGTGGTGGCGCGCACGGCCTCGCCGTCGCGGTAGGCGGTCACGGCGGTGACCTTGCCGCTCGCCACGAGGGCCGTGTCCAGGTAGCCCTGGATGCCGCCGGCCACCTTGTCGGACAGCCGGATCACCGGCTTCAGGATGTATTGCCCCGAGCCGCCCGCGGGCACGACGGACTTGCACGCGTCGAAGTCCAGCAGCACGTCGGTGGTCTCGTTCTCCTCCACCGTGATCGAGGTGCGCAGCTTGATGCCGCTGGTCTGTCCGCTGGGCGTCTTGAGCTCGCGCACCGTGCCATCGAGCAGTGTGACCGTGTTGGCTCCGGCTTCGTCCGAGAGCACCAGGCGCATGTCGCGGTAGATGCCGACGTCCACGTCGGCGGCGCCCAGGTCGGCGATGGCGCCGTTGGTCAGGTCCAGCAGGTCGATCTTCACCGGCGCGTTGGGCGGCACGATCTCCACCCAGCCTTCCTGGTTGTCGCCCACGTTGCTGCCCTTGTGCACGCGCACCTTCTCCACGGTGATCTCGACGTTGCGGTAGCACGCGGGCGCGTCGGTCAGCGAGAGCTGGAGCCTCCCCTTGGGCTGGGGACCGTCGCTGCCGCCCCCGCAGGCGGCGAGCAGCGTCGCCGCGGCCAATCCGATCCCGCACGCCAGCTTGCGCATGGCGTTCCCTTCCCTTTCTTGCATGGCTTGGTCCCTCGTTGGTGGATGAGCCGCGAATCGTCGCGAAAGCCGGCGTGGCCGGGGGTGACGAGCTGTAAACGGGACGGGTTTCGCCAAGCGCGTCACGCCGCGGCGTGGCGCGGCCGCGTCAGCGCTGCGAGCCGCTGTCGTCGAAAGGCTGGGTGGGCTGGAAGTCGACGTGGCCGCGCGCCGAGGCCTGGCGGGCGGTCTCGGCCATCGCGGCGTCGCGGATCGCGAACAGGGCCTTGAGGTCGCGCTCCACGTCCTCGTCGGTCTTGGGCGCTTCCATCTCCAGCGGCGCGGGCCGGGACGGGGCCGGGGCGGCTGCCAGGGGCGCGGGGGCGCTCTGCACCCAGCTGCGCGGATCGGGCATCTCGGCGGCGTTGAAGTCCTGGAATTCCCAGCCCAGGCTCAGGAGCCAGTCACGCGCGCGGGGGTCGAAGCGGGCCAGCTCGCGCTCGAAGCTGTCCTGGAAGGCGAAGACGTAGGTGATCAGCCGGTCGTGGGCCTGGCGCACCACGAAGTTGACGTGCAGCCCGGCGCGCCCGGTGCGGGTGACGGCCGAGAGGATGCGGCACTCGATCCAGTCGGACGGGATGCCGTGCTTGCGCATGGTGTCGCGCAGCACGACCTGCACCAGTTCGCGGCGGGTGGCGTTGCGCGAGATCTGCGGATCGCCCGAATCGGGCTCGCTCTCGTGGAACTGGGTGCTGGCCGATCCGGCCCCGCCTTCGCGGTTCCCATGGCCGAAGATGCGGTCGAGCAGTCCCATGCCCGCATTGTGCGTCATTCCCTGAGCTGGAACCGCATCCGCGTGCCGGCGATGTCCAGGACGTCCTGATCCGACAACATCAGCGGGTCGGAACCCACGGGCCGGCCGTTCACCAGGGGCGTGCTGGCGCCCCCGAGGTGGGAGACGTAGTAGCCGCCGCGCCGCTGCGCCACCGAGACCACCGAGATCCCGGGCTTGCCGAAGGTGGTGACCGCCTTGACCACGGGCACCTCCAGGCCGGCGGAGGTGCCGCTGATCACCTCGAA
Organism: Pseudomonadota bacterium; assembly: GCA_023438115.1. Classification (GTDB taxonomy): domain Bacteria; phylum Pseudomonadota; class Gammaproteobacteria; order Burkholderiales; family Burkholderiaceae_C; genus Ramlibacter. The sequence goes on from JAEZEB010000118.1 coordinate 10,457, forward strand.
GCTCGCCTGCAGCAGCGGCTGCTCCGGCAGGAAGGCGCGGGTGCTCCCGAACGCGCTGGTGGGCTCCTCGCTCGCCTGCAGGTAGCGGATGCGGTAGGGGCCGATGGCGATCACGTCGCCGTCGTGCAGGCGCGTGCGCTCCTTGACCATGCGGTCGTTGACGTAGGTGCCGTTGGTGCTGCCCAGGTCCTCGACATAGACCTCGGCGACGCCCTCCAGGTCGAAGGCGCAATGCTGGCCGCTGACCACCAGCGTGTCGAACACGATGTCGTTGCCCGCCTTGCGCCCGAGGGTCGTGCGGTCCTTGTGGAGGTAGACGTGCTTGACCTCGACACCCTTGATCGTGGCAATCAGCTGCGGCATAGGCACCCCCGGGCCGCGGCAGGCGGCGGGGCCATGCTAGCGCCGCCGCCGCCCCGCTTCAAGCGGACGGGCCCGGGCGCGGATGGCGCAGCCGGAAGTCCAGCAGGCGCGTGGCGAGGTAGGTCTCGGCCAGGAAGACCACCAGTGCCGCGAGGAAGCTGCACACGCCGGCCAGGAAACTCGCGACCGCCCATCCGCTGATGCGAAAGCCGCTGGTTTCACCGAGGAAGAGCACGATGATGGTCACGCCGATCAGGATGGCGCACAGGGTGAGCAGCGCGATGCAGCCGTTGGCGAGCATGCCGCGCAGCCGCAGGCGCTGCAGCTCGAAGCGGCCGCGGTCGATGAATTCACCGTCGCTGGAAGCTTCCACCCGGTCTTCGACCACACGGGCCCGGTCGATGATGCGCGCCAGCCGTCCCGCCACGGCGCCGATCATGCTGGCGACCGCAGTCAGCAGGAAGACGGGCGCCACGGCCAGCTGGATGCCATGGGTGATCGACGACGCATCGACAGGAAAAGCCATGGAACGATTATCTTCGGGGCAGCGCCGCCCTTGACCCAGGTCAACCATGGCGGCGCCGCCGAACCGCACCATGCGGAGAGAACCCCCAACTCCCAGGAGAACCCGCCATGTTCAAGCACGTCCTGCTCGCCACCGACGGATCGGCCGCGTCGGAAAACGCGGCGCAGCTCGCCGTCGACCTCGCGCGCACCCAGGGCGCGAAGCTGACCGCGCTGTACGTCGTGGATCCCTACCCCTACCTGGGCATCGGCGAGGCCAATCCCATGGGCTTCCAGGCCTACATGTCCGCGGCGCACCAGCATGCCGGCGTCGCCCACGGCAAGGTCCTGGACCTGTGCGAGAAGGCCGGCGTGGAATTCCACCCGCGCCTCGTGGAGGATGCCGCGGCCGCCGCCGGCATCGCGCAGACGGCCCGTGACGTCGGCGCCGACATCGTGGTGGTCGGCTCGCACGGCCGCACCGGCGTCAGCCGCCTGATGCTCGGAAGCGTGGCGGCGAAGGTGGTCGCCGAGTCGCCGGTGCCCGTGCTGGTGGCTCGCCAGAAAGCCGCTTAGGCAATCACCGAAGCACCGGCGCCGCGCAGCAGGCCGAGGACGTCGGCCCACTTCTGCGAGTGCTCCGCGTGCAGGCGGCTGCCCGCCTCCAGCACCGGCTGGAACTTCCAGCCGCGCACCTGCGCGGCGTCGAACCAGGCGCGCCCGCGCTGGCGCACGATCCACACCGGCGTGCGCCAGGCGCCCCAGGGCTCCGCGGTGCGCGCCAGGTCGGGACTGGGATCGAGCGCCCCGGCCGCGTAGCTGAGAAGGCCGTAGCGGCGCGGCGTCGAGGGCTGGCGCGGACCGTCGTCGAAAGTCTCGAAGACCGTCTCGTCCTCCAGGGCCGCCGGCAGCAGTTCGCGGGCGACCAGGTGGTGCGCCGCATCGTGCGCCTCGCCGGTCTTGTGGTGCAGCACCGGGCGCAGCTCGAAGCCGGTGAGGCCGCTCGCGCGCAGCGCCTGCGCCGCCTGCGGGCCCAGCACGTACTCGCCCGTCCATTCATCCACGTGGCTGATCGCCGCATCGGCGACCGCCTTGCTCAGGTAGATCTTCTGCGGCAGGCGCACCGACCAGCGGCTGGCGGTGGGATGCAGCGCCTCCTGGTGGTAGGCGGCCATCGTCAGCTTGGAATCGGCCCGCGTCTGGCCGATGGTCGATCGGCACACCGCTTCGAAGTGGCTGCAGCCATCCAGTTCCGACGGCGTGCAGTGCACGTCGCGCAGAAAGCTCACGGGTTCGCCCTGCGCGAGTTCCAGCAGGCGCGGAAGCACGGGGCCGGTCGCATCGAAGAAGCGGGGAAAGAGGAAACCGACGGCCGGATTGGGCTTGGCCCCGAGGGCCTTGGCCAGGGCATCGTCCGCGGCCAGACGCTGCGCCAGCTTCGGGCTGCAGGGTCGCAGGGCGAGCATGATCTTCATGGGCCGTGATGGTAACGGTTGCGCGCCCTGCTCCCGGCGGGGTCTCGCGCCGCGTGCGAAACTCGCGCGCCGATGTCCCTCCCCGCCGCCGCCCTGAAGCCCCTCGCCATCGCGTTCGCGGGGCTCGTCTCGCTCGCCGTCGCCATGGGCATCGGCCGCTTCGCCTTCACGCCGCTGCTGCCGATGATGCTGGCCGAGCGCTCGGTGGACCTGGCCGGCGCGAGCCTGCTGGCCAGCGCGAACTATCTCGGCTACCTCGTGGGCGCCCTCGCCTGCACCTTCCAGCCCTGGATCTGGCGCCGCCTGGGCTGGACCGGCACCGCCGACGGCCCGCGCCTCGTGCGCGCCGGCCTGGTCGCGACCGTCCTCCTCACGCTGGGCATGGCCCTCCATGTGCCGGCCGCCTGGGGGCCGCTGCGATTCGCCGCGGGCGTGGCGAGCGCCGTGGTGTTCCTCTACACCACCGGCTGGTGCCTGGAACAGCTCGCGCGGCGCGGGCAGCCGGCGATGGGGGCGCTGATCTACGTCGGTCCCGGCGCCGGCATCGTGGCCAGCGGCCTCGTGGCGAGCGCGCTGGTCGCGGGAGGCGTGCCTGCCATCGCGGGCTGGATCGCCTTCGGCGTGGTGGCCGCCGCGCTCACCGCCCTGGTGTGGCGGGTGTTCGATGCCCGCCGCAATGCGCCGGCGCCCGCGGCCACGGGCATGGGGTCCGCGACCGCGACACCGGTCGTGCGTGCCGGCACCACGGAAGTGAGCGGGCTCACCTTCGCCTACGGGCTGGCGGGCATCGGCTACATCATCACGGCGACCTTCCTGCCGGTGATCGCGCGCCAGGCGCTTCCGGATTCGCACTGGCTGGACCTGTTCTGGCCGTTGTTCGGGGTCGGGACGATGCTGGGCGCGATCCTCGCCTCGCGCCTGCGATCGGCGGGCGACCTGCGCTTGCGCCTGGCCGCCTGCTACGCCGTGCAGGCCGCCGGCGTGGCGGCCGGCCTGGTGAGCCCCACGCTGGCGGGCTTCGCGATCGGCAGCCTGCTGCTCGGCCTGCCCTTCACGGCGATCACCTTCTTCGCCATGCAGGAGGCGCGCCGCCTGCGGCCGGCGAACGCCACCAGCCTCATGGGCCTGATGACGGCGATGTACGGCGTGGGCCAGATCGCCGGTCCGCCGCTCGCGGCCTGGCTGGTCGCACGCAGCGCCACGGCCGCCGAGGGCTTCGACCTGTCCCTGTGGATCGCGGCCGGATTGCTGGCCGCGGGAGCGGTGCTGTACGTGGCGCTGGCCCGTCGCTATCCGACGGGCGTCACCGGCTCGCCACCTGCGGCGCAGGCGCAGCGCGGCTGAGGGCCGGATAGGGATTCACCGCCTCGCCTTCCCACCAGCGCGGCGGATCGCCGAGGCGGAAGACCGCGAAGTGCAGGTGCGGCGCCGCGGGGTTCGCGTTGCCCGAGCTGCCGACATAACCGAGCAGGTCGCCGCGCCTGACTTCCATGCCTTCCTTCACCCCTGGCGCATAGCGGTCCAGGTGCGCGTAGTAGTACGCGAGGCGCCCCGAGGGATCGAAGTGGTAGACCGTGTAGCCGCCCTGGCGGCTGGTGAACAGCTTCGCGATGCGGCCGTCGTCCACGGCCACCACCGGCGTTCCCGTGGCCGCCATGATGTCGATAGCCTCGTGCGTGCG
>JAEZEB010000285.1 GCA_023438115.1 Pseudomonadota bacterium
TCGTTGCGGCGCTCGCCTTCTTCCTGGCACAGCGCCGGCGTTTCGAGCCCTTGCGCTGGCACGGCGCCATCGCGCTGCCCCTGCTGCTGATGGCCTATGCGCTGGGCAGCATGGCCTGGTCGCATGCCTACCTGGCCGGGGTGGAAGCGGTGCGCTGGTTCGTCTTCGCACTGATCGCCTGGCTCGGGCTGAATACCTTCTCGCGCGAGCGGCTGCCGTCGCTGGCCTGGTGCATCCATGGCGGTGCGCTGCTCGCCTGCGCCTGGGCCGCGCTGCAGTTCTGGACGGGGGAAAGCCCTTTTCCCCAGAGCGCGCGCCCCTCCTCGACCTTCATCAACCGCAACTTCTTCGCCGAGTACGTGGTCAGCGCGCTGCCGTTCGGCGTGCTGCTGCTCGCTCGGGCGCGGCGCCCCGTCGCCATCGCTGCGCTCGCTGCGAGCGTCGGCTTCGTGATGGTCGCGCTGCAGATGGCGGGCACCCGGTCAGCGCTGGTGGCGATGTGGCTGCAGGTCCTCGTCGTCCTGCCGCTGATCGCGTGGCGCTGCCGCGGGCAGCTGGCGTGGTCGACGTGGCCGCGGCGCTTGCGCGGGCTGGCGGCGGCGGTGCTGTGCACGACCTTCGTCGGGCTGGGCCTCGTCCCCACCGGGGATCCGGCGATCGCGGCGGCGCGGCTGGGTGACTCGCCGCTGCTGCGCGGGCTGCACCGCGCGCAGTCGATCGACCTGGATGACAGCACGCTCAACGTGCGCTTCTTGATCTGGGGCGACACGCTGCGCGCGATCCGCGACCGGCCCCTCGCGGGCCTGGGCGCGGGTGCCTGGGAGAACGAGCTGCCGCGCTACCAGGCCGGTGGCGAGTGGCTGGAGACGGACTACTACGCGCACAACGAGCCGCTGCAGCTGGTCGCCGAGTACGGGCTGGTGGGATGGATCTTCCTGCTGGTGCTCACGGCCTGGTTATTGCACGCAGCCTGGCGCAGCTGGCGCGCCGGCGGCACGACCGTGGACGATGCCGAGCGGCCCTGGCGCGCGATCTTCCTGTGCAGCCTGCTCGCTCTGCTGCTGGTGGGCAATGCCGGTTTCCCATGGCGGCTCGCGGCGACCGGCGCGTTGTTCGCCGCTTGCCTGGGCGCGCTCGCCGCGAGCGATGCGCGCCTGGGCGCGGCGGGGCGCTGGTTCGAGGGGCCGCTGCGCTGGTCCCCACGCGTCGCGCAGGGCGCCGTGCTTGCAACGGCGATCGCACTGGTGCTGGCCGCCGTGCTCACGAACCGCGCGGTACAAAGCGAACGCCTCCTGGCCGGCGCGTTGCGGCTGGCGAAGGAAGTCGCCGCGACCGGCGAGCCGCTGGACGCGCGGCACGCGCGGTCACGCGAGGAGATCCTGGGCATGACCCGCGCCGGCATCGCCTTGCATCCGCACTACCGCAAGATCACGCCCGCGATCGCCGACGTGATCGCGGGCGGAGGCGACTGGGAGAACGCGACCTGGATCTGGGAGAGCGTGCTCGCCTCGCGGCCGAACGTGGTGGCGATCCTGTGCAACGCGGCGCGAGGCCATGCGCGGGCGGGGCGGATGGAACAGGCGCTGGATCGGCTCCAGCGCGCCCGGCAGCTGCAGCCCACGGCGCTCCCGGTGCGGCTGGCCGCGATCGAGGTGGCGACGCGGCTCGCACCCGCGCAACCGGATCGAGCGCTGGTCCTCTTTCGCGAAGCGCTGGCGGGCGCCACGCCGCCGGACCGCGCGCTGCTTTTGCGGCAGTTGCCGCCGCAATGGCGCGACCGCGTGGCCGTGCCGGCCGATCAGACGTCGGCGAGCAGCAGGTAGGGCAGGGGCACCAGCGACAGCGACGGACCCTCGGCGCTGCCCGCGCGCAGGCCGCCGGCATCGACCGCGGCCAGCTGCAGCGAGGCGATCGCATCCCAGCCCCCTTCGGGCGAGCGCGCGGCCTGCGCGACCAGGCCGGCCGGCTGCTCGAGGTCGTCCATCTGGAACACCTCCTGGCCCGCGACGAGTTCGGCGTCGGCATGCACGATGAACGCACGGCGCTTGAGCGTGCCGCGGAACTGGCTGCGCGCCACGACTTCCTGGCCGGGGTAGCAGCCCTTCTTGAAGTTCACGCCGCCGACCGATTCGTAGTTGAGCATCTGCGGCACGAAGGCTTCGACGATGGGTTCGGTGACCGTGGCCACGCCGCTGCGGATCTCGCTCCATTGCCATAGGGTCGTTTCCATCGCCGGGCCCGGCGGCGGTGCCGTACCGGCCGCGGCCACCCAGAGGGCGCGCGGGAAATCGTCGGCGTGGTACAGGCGGACCAAGTGCCCGCCGGCCGCCTGCGTGAGGCTCCAGGGCACTTCGCCCGCGCCCAGCGGCGCCAGCGCCTCGCCGGCGATGCCGTAGAGGGCGTGCTCCGCGCTGGCGTCGGTGAGCTTCACTTTCGCGCGCAGCACGAACATCGACAGGCGCTTGAGCGCGGCCGGCAGCACGTCGCGGCTGCAGACCAGGAGGATCTCGTCCTCGCCGGCGCGGAAGCCGATGAAGCTGGCCAGCATGCGGCCCTTGGCCGTGCAGAAAGCCGCCAGGCGGGCCTGGCCGGGGCCGAGCAGCGCGAAATCCTGGGTGAGCTGTCCGTGCAGGAAGCTCGCTGCGTCGGCGCCCTGGGCGCGGATCACGCCGAGATGCGGCAGGGGGGCGACACCGTGCAGGGGATGGGGCATGGCCGGAAGTTATCATGCCGCGGTCATTCCATAGACGAAGCAGGGACGTGCGCCGACTCATTTCCACCTTGTTCTGGCTGGCCTTCCTGGCCGTGGCCGCCGTCGCGGGCTACGGCTGGTGGTGGGTCACCCAGCCGCTGCGGCTGCCACCCGACGTCGCGGCCGTGGACCTCTCGATCGAGCCGGGCACGCTGCCGCGCGGCGTGGCGCAGGCGGTGCGCAAGGCCGGCGTGGACGTGGACCCGCGGCTGCTCTTCACCTGGTTCCGCGTTTCGGGCCAGGGCCACCGCATCAAGGCCGGCAGCTACGAGCTCGAGCGCGGCATCACGCCGCAGCGCCTGCTGGAAAAGCTCGCGCGTGGCGAGGAGTCGATGCGCGCCGTCACGCTGGTGGAAGGCTGGAACTGGCGCCAGGTGCGCGCCGCGCTCGCGAAAGCGGAGCATCTGAAGCCCGACACGCGCAACCTGCCGGACGCGGAGATCATGAAGCTGCTGGGCCGCGAGGGCGTGCCGCCGGAAGGGCGGTTCTTCCCGGACACTTATGCCTACTCCAAGGGCTCCAGCGACGTGAAGGTGCTGCAGCGCGCGCTGCGCGCCATGGACCGGCGGCTGGCGGAGGCCTGGTCGCTGCGCAGCGCGGAGTCGGTGCTGCAGACGCCGGAGCAGGCCCTGATCCTGGCGAGCATCGTGGAGAAGGAAACCGGCAAGGCGGCCGACCGCACGCTGATCGCCTCCGTCTTCCACAACCGCCTGCGCGTGGGCATGCCGCTGCAGACCGACCCCACCGTGATCTACGGCCTGGGCGAGCGCTTCGACGGCAACCTGCGCAAGGTGGACCTGCTGACCGACACGCCGTTCAACACCTACACGCGGCCCGGCCTGCCGCCCACGCCCATCGCCATGCCGGGCAAGGAGTCGCTGCTGGCGGCCGTGCAGCCGGCGCAGGGCAAATTCCTGTACTTCGTCGCCAAGGGCAACGGCGCCAGCCATTTCAGCGAGTCGCTGGCCGAACACAACCGGGCGGTCAACCGCTACCAGCGGGGGCAATGAGCGGCACCTTCATCAGCTTCGAAGGCATCGATGGGGCGGGCAAGTCCACGCACATCGAGGCGCTTGCGCAGGCCTTCCGCGCCGCCGGCCGCACGGTGCTGCTCACGCGCGAGCCGGGCGGCACGCCGCTGGCCGAGAAGCTGCGCGCCCTGGCGCTGAACGAAGCCATGGACCCGCTGACCGAGGCGCTGGTGATGTTCGCCGCGCGGCGCGACCACGTGATGCAGGTGATCGAGCCGGCGCTCGCGCGCGGCGACGTGGTGCTGTGCGACCGTTTCACCGATGCGACCTTCGCCTACCAGGGCGCCGGGCGCGGCTTCGACCTCGCCGTGCTTGCGACGCTGGAGCGCTGGGTGCAATCCGTGGAGGCGCTGCCCGCGGGCACGCTGCGCCAGCCGCAGCTGACCGTCTGGTTCGACCTGGATCCCGCCGTGGCCGCGCAGCGGCTGGCGGG
>JAEZEB010000300.1 GCA_023438115.1 Pseudomonadota bacterium
GGCTGGGCTCGGGCCGATCCGGGCGCCTGCCAGGGCACCGGCTTCACGGGCGTGCCCGGCGGCAGCATCTGCAGCTTCTGGAAGCCGTCCACCATCACCTGCTCGCCGACCTTCAGGCCGTCGGTGACGACCCAGCGGTTGTTCTGGCCCGCGGTGATCTTCACCGGGCGGGTGCTGAGCTTGCCGTCCGCACCGACCACGGTGACCGTGTCGCCGGTCTCCGTGCGCGTGACGGCCTGCTGCGGGATGGTGATCGCGTTGCTGGCCTTGGCCTGCTCCAGCCGCACGCGCACGTACATGCCCGGCAGCAGCATCGAGCGCGGGTTCGGCACTTCGGCGCGCAGGCTCACCTGGCCGGTGGTCTCGTCCACCGTGAGGTCCGCAAACAGCAGCTTGCCCAGCTGCGGATGCTCGGTGCCGTCCTCCAGCACGATCCGCACCCGCGCGCCGTCCTCGCCGGCGCGCTCCAGGCGGCCTTCGTCCAGCGCGCGGCGCAGGTTCATCACCTCCGTCGCGGGCTGCGTGAAGTTGACGTAGAGCGGGTTGATCTGCTGGATCACGGCCAGCTGCGTGGCCTCGCCCTGCCCCACCAGCGCGCCCTCGGTGACGAGCGAGCGGCCGATGCGGCCGCTGATCGGCGCGTTGACGGAGGCGTAGCCCAGGTTGATCTCGGCGGTGCGCAGCGCGGCGCGGGCGGCGATCACGTCGGCTTCGGCCTGCTTCTCGGCCGCGACGGCGTTGGCATATTCCTGCTTGCTCACCGCGTTGGCTTCCACCAGCGGGCGGTAGCGGTTGGCCAGCAGCTCGGCCTGCGCATGGTTCGCCTGCGCCTTGGCCAGGGCCGCCTGCGCGCTCGCCTGGTTGGCCAGGTAGGGCGCAGGGTCGATGCGGTACAGCAGCTGGCCGGCGCGCACGTTGCTGCCTTCGCGGAACAGGCGCTGCTGCACGATGCCGGCGGCGCGCGCGCGCACCTCGGCCACGCGCGAGGCTTCCAGGCGGCCGGGCAGCTCGGTGACCAGCCCGACCTCGCCGGTGGCGACGGTGACCACGCCCACTTCCGGCGCCGGCGGGGCGGCGCCCTGCGGGGCAGCTGCGCCATCGCCACCGTCGCCGCAGGCGGCGAGGAGGACGGAAACGGAAAGGAAGGCGGAAACGAGCGGCACGCGGACAGCCATGGGATTGCCTGTTCTTCTGCTGTGGGAAGGGAAACGGAAACGCAAGATGCGGGCCCGTACCGCAGCCCGCCGCAAGGCGCGAGTATACATACAAGATTGAATGTATAGTCGCGGCCATGGCCCGCCGCTCCAAGGAAGATGCCCTCGCCACCCGCAACAGCCTGCTGGATGCGGCCGAGCGCGTGTTCCTCGCGCAAGGTGTCGCGGGCACGTCCCTGAACGACATCGCGGTCGAGGCAGGGACCACGCGCGGCGCGATCTACTGGCACTTCCGCGACAAGGCGGACCTGTTCAACGCGATGATGCAACGGGTGGTGATGCCCCTGCAATTCGCCATGGCATCAGCGGAGCAAGCCGAGGGACAGGAGGCCATCGCCCTGCTCCGCGCAGGGTTGCGGGCGGCCTTTCATCAAACCGCCACGGATCCGCACACGCGGCGCGTCTTCGAGATCGCCACGCAGCGGGTCGAGTACGTCGACAGCCTGTGCGAAGTGCGTGCACGCCTGCTGGAGATGCGCGACGGTTCGGTGGTGCGCTTTCGCGACGCGCTGGCCCGGGGTGCCCGCGCGCGCGGCCTGCGCCTGCCCTTCCCCGCGGCCCAGGCGGCGCATGGGCTGCAGGCGCTCGTCGACGGGCTGATCCAGAACTGGCTGCTGGACGCCAGCGCATTCGACCTCGAGAAGGCCGGCGTGAAGGCGGTGGACGCCTACCTGCGCGGCCTCGGCTTCGACTAGCGGCCGTAGATGCCGCCCGTGCTCTCGACCTTCTCCACCCGCGCCTGCCGCAATGCCGCCTCGCGCGCGGCCTTGGCCTCGTCCATGCAGCGGTCCTCCGTCTTGCCCTCGAGCAGCGCGCACTTCTCGCGCGCCACTTCGTAGTTGGCCCGCGCCGTGACCTCCTTGGCCTGCAGGACGGCCTCGGGGGTGCCCCGGAACCGGGCCTCCAGCTTCGCCTTCGCCGCGTCCTCCTTGCCGCGCGCCTGCGCCTCGCAGACGTCGCGGCGATCGCCTTCGAGGCGGCGGCAGGCCTTGCGATCGGCGCGGGACTGGGCCTCGATGCGCTTCTTGCGGTCCTCGTAGCGCTGCTGGGTCAGCGGGGGTTCCTTGGCAACCACGAGCGCCTTGTTCGGCGCCTGGGCCCCCACGGAGCCCGCGGCCGCCAACGTCACCGCGATCGCGAGACCCATGAGCTTGCGTCTTTCCTTCATGCCCGCAGGCTAGGGCTGCCGGCAACCCGTGCGTGTCGGCGCGTTTCGACAACGGTTGCGCACGTCCGCCAGCCGACAGGAATCGTGCACGCCGGCGTGGCTGCGGCGCGATCTCAGGGCAAGGGCGCGTCCACCACCAGCGCGGCGTCGAGTTCCCGCACGCGTTCCTCCTGGTAGTAACCGCCGTACTCCGTGTAGCGCAGGAAGGGCCGGCGGCACTGCCGGCATTCGCACACTTCGCAACGGTTGTACGGGAAGAAACGCGGCGCGACCGGCGCCTGCGGCGACCAGCCATGCGTGCCCGCGGGGTGGTATTCCTCCAGCGTCGGATCTTCCACGTCCGGCCGGCGCAAGGTCGCCACGGGACGCAGCACCGCGCGGTCCAGCGTCGTCGGCATCGCCTCCCAGCCGGGCGCGCGGATGGACACGCACGCGGGGCAGCTCGGCCCGGCGTTCGCCTGCGCGAGGCGCACGAGCCCGGCGGCGTCGAGGACGGGGAGCGCGGCGTCGTTCATCCGCGCATTGTGCCGGGCGGACGGTGTACGCTGCCTGCCACAGGAAAGGAGATCCCATGCAGTTCCGCCCCCTGGGCCGCTCGGCCCTGCAGGTCTCGCCGCTGTGCTTCGGCGGCAACGTCTTCGGCTGGACCGCCGACGAGCGCACGTCCTTCTCGCTGCTCGACGCGTGGCTGGACGCCGGCTTCAACTTCGTCGACACGGCCGACGTGTATTCGCGCTGGGTGCCGGGGCACACGGGCGGCGAATCGGAAACGATCATCGGGCGCTGGCTCAAGCAGGGCGGCCGCCGAGACCGCGTGGTGATCGCCACCAAGGTCGGCATGGACATGGGCGAGGGCCGCACCGGCCTGAAGCCGGCGCGCATCCGCGAAGCCGTGGAAGCCTCGCTGCGGCGGCTGCAGGTGGATTGCATCGACCTGTACCAGGCGCACAAGGACGATCCCGACACGCCGCTGGAGGAAACCCTGGGCGCGTTCGCGCGCCTGGTCGAGGAAGGCAAGGTGCGCGCCATCGGCGCCTCCAACTACGGCGCCGCGCGCCTGCAGGAAGCGCTGGACACCAGCGCGCGGCTGGGCCTGCCCCGCTACGAGAGCCTGCAGCCGCTCTACAACCTCAGCGAGCGCGCGGAGTTCGAGCGCGAACTGCAGCCGCTGTGCGTGCGCGAGGAGGTGGGCGTGATCAACTACTACGCGCTCGCCTCGGGCTTCCTCACCGGCAAGTACCGCAGCGCCGGAGACGCGTCGCGCAGCGCGCGCGGCGCGGGCATCGTTCAGAAGTACCTGGACGACCGGGGCCGCAGGATCCTCGGAGCACTGGACGAGGCCGCGCGGCGCACCGGCGCCACGCCGGGGCAGGTGGCCATCGCGTGGGTGATGGCGCGCCCGGGCGTGACCTCGCCGATCGCCAGCGCGACCTCGCTCGCGCAGCTGCAGGAACTGGTACGCGCCGCGCAGGTGAAGCTGGATGCCGAGACCGTTTCGCTGCTCGACGCCGCCAGCGCCTAGCGGAACTGCCGGATCTCCTCGCGCGCGAACGCGATGAAGGCGCGGGTGCGCGCGGGCAGCAGGCGCGCGTGCGGATACACGATGCTGATCGGCCGCGGCGGCAGCTCGAAGTCCTCCAGCAGCACGCGCAGCTTCTTCTCGCGCAGCAGCGGCTCGACCTGGTAGGAGAAGAACATCCCCAGGCCCGCGCCTTCGACGCAGGCCTGCACCGTGGGCCACACGTGGTTGAACTCCAGGTTGCCGGACACCGGCACCTGGAAGACGCGGCCGTTCTCCTGGAAGTCGCCCCAGGTGGCGCGGCTTCCGCCTATCGTGCGCAGGCAGTTGTGCTTCACGAGCTCGCGCGGATGCTTCGGCGCCGTGTTCCGCCGCAGCCAGGCCGGCGCGGCGACCACGACGCGCCGGACTTGCCCGAGGTTCTGCGCGACCAGCGAGGAATCGTCGAGCCGGCCCACGCGGATGCCGAGGTCCAGCCCCTCCTCCAGCAGGTTCACCACGCGATCGAGCAGCAGCATGGTGCAGCGCACGCCGGGATGGCGCTGCACGAAGCGCGTGACCACGGGCGCCACGTACATCTGCCCGAACAGCACGGGCGCGGTGACGTGCAGATGCCCCGTCGGTTCGGTGGCGCCGGCGCGCAAAGCGGCCTCGGCTTCATCCACGCCGGCCAGCAACTGGCGCGAGCGCTCCAGGTGCTGCCGGCCTTCGTCGGTCAGCGTGATGCGCCGCGTGGTGCGGTGGAACAGGCGCACGCCCAGCTGCGCCTCGTAAGCGGCCAGCGAGCGCACCACCGCCGGCAGCGAGCTGCCCAGCTCGCGCGCGGCGGCCGTGAGGCTGCCGGCGTCCGCGATCCGCACGAAGGTCTGCATGGCCTTGAAGCGATCCATGGGGCCGGATTATTACTGCGTATTGCGCAGCAGTCTTGTTCGCTTGCTGCTATTTATTCAACGGCATGGAGCAATCAGAATCCGCCGCATCCCCACGGAGGAACCATGAGCCCGCACCCGCAAGCCCCCATCAAGCTGTACCGCCTCGCCCTGTCCGGCCATTGCCACCGCGTCGAGCTCCTGCTGTCGCTGCTCGGCCTGCCTCACGAACTGGTGGACGTGGACCTCGCCGGCGGCGAGCACAAGACGCCCGCCTTCCTTGCCCGCAACCTCTTCGGCCAGGTGCCCGTGATCGAGGACGGCGAGGTGACGCTGGCCGATTCCAACGCGATCCTGGTGTACCTCGAAGGCCGCTATGCGCCCGGCACCTGGATGCCGCGCGATCCGCTCGCGGCGGCGCAGGTGCAGCGCTGGCTGTCCGCCGCGGCGGGGCCGCTCGCCTTCGGTCCCGCTGCGTCGCGCGTCATCGCGCTGTTCGGCCGCAGCGACGATCCCTCGGGCTACGTCGCGCGCGGGCGCCACCTGCTCGGCGTGATGGAGCGCCATCTGGCGTCGCACTCCTGGCTGGCCGGCGATGCGCCCACGCTCGCGGACCTGGCCAACTACGCCTACGTGGCGCGCGCGCCCGAAGGCGGCGTCTCGCTGCAGGACCATCCGAAGGTGCGTGCGTGGCTGCAGCGCGTGGAGGCCCTGCCGCGCTTCGTCCCCTTCCCGCGCACGCCGGTGGGGCTGGCGGCATGAGCGCCGTCCTCGCGCCCGGCTGGCACGCCGGCGAGCGCGCGCTGCAAGCGCGTGCCGGCGTGGAACGACGCATGGCCGACATCGGCGCGCGCGTCCTGCGCGACCACATGCCGGAGCAGCATCGGGAGTTCTTCCCGCTGCTGCCCTTCCTCGCCGCGGGCTCCATCGACCAGGAAGGACAGCCGCGCATCTCGCTGCTGTGCGGCGTGCCCGGCTTCGCGCACTCGCCGCATCCGCAAAGGCTGAGGCTGGACGTGGCGGCAGGCGTGCGCGGATTCACCGACGACGACCTGCGCGAAGGCGCGCCGATCGGCCTGCTGGGGCTGCAGGCGCACACGGGCCGTCGCAACCGCATGAACGGCTGGATCGAGCAGATCGACGACCGCGGATTCGAAGTGCGGGTGGGCCAGAGCTTCGGCAACTGCCCCAAGTACATCGTTCCGCGCGAGGCGCAGCACGTCCCGGCGGAAGCACCCGCGCGCACCACGCCGCTCGGGCCGGCGCTGGATGCAGCCGCGCTGGCGCTCCTTGCCGCCGCCGACGCCTTCTTCATCGCCACCGCGCATCCCGATGCCGCGCACAGCGAGGATCCCGTGGAAGGCGTCGACGTCTCGCACCGCGGCGGCCTGCCCGGCTTCGTGCGGGCGCAGGATGCGTCCACGCTGCTGGTGCCGGACTACGTGGGCAACTCCTTCTTCAACACGCTCGGCAACCTGCAGCTCGAGCCGCGCTGCGCCCTGCTGTTCGTCGACTTCGCCACCGGCGCACGCCTGCACCTGCAGGCACTCGGCGAGGTGCTGTGGGACGGACCCGAGCGCGCGGCGCTGCCCGGCGCCCTGCGCGTGCTGCGGCTGCGGCTCACGCAGGTGTTGCGGATCGAGGGCGGCTTGCCGCTGCGGTGGTCGCAGGGATAGGCGGCGAGCGTGACAGCGGCGCGGCTCCGGCGTGCGAAGATCGCCGGGCCGTGCACACCGCCGATCCACCCCCTCCCTCCCTGCAGCACACGCCGGCCCAACGCGGCACGCCGCTCGAAGTGCTGCTCGCCTTCACGCGCCTGGGATTGACCTCCTTCGGCGGACCGGTCGCGCACCTGGGCTACTTTCGCACCGAGTTCGTCGAGCGGCGCCGCTGGCTCGATGACCGCAGCTACGCCGACCTCGTCGCCTTGTGCCAGTTCCTGCCCGGGCCCGCGAGCAGCCAGGTCGGCATGGCGCTGGGCCTCGCGCGCGCCGGATGGCTGGGGTCGTTCCTCGCGTGGATTGGATTCACGCTGCCGTCCGCCGCCCTGCTGGTCGCCTTCGCCTACGGGATCGCGCGCTGGGGCGATCTTGCGCAAAGCGGCGCCGTGCACGGCCTGAAAGTGGCCGCCGTCGCGGTGGTCGCACAGGCGGTGTGGGGCATGGCGAAAACCCTGTGCCCGGACCGCGCACGCGCTGCAATCGCCATCGTTGCCGCCTTGCTGGTGCTGACCTTGCCTTCCGCGCTCGCGCAGGTAGGTGCGATCGCGCTGGCGGGACTGGCGGGCTGGCGGTTGCTGAAGCTGCCGCCATCGCAGGCCACGGCGCAGACTTCCTTCGGTGTTTCGCGCACCGCCGGCATCGCGGCGCTGACGCTCTTCTTCCTGCTGCTCGCGGCACTGCCCCTGCTGGCGCTCGCGAGCGGCTCGCCCTTTGTGCACCTGGTCGACGGCTTCTACCGCGCGGGTGCCCTCGTCTTCGGCGGCGGCCACGTGGTGCTGCCGCTGCTGCAGGCCACGGTGGTGCCGGCGGGCGCGGTGTCGAACGCGGAATTCCTCGCCGGCTACGGCGCCGCGCAGGCGGTGCCGGGTCCGCTCTTCACCTTCGCGGCCTACCTCGGCGCCGTGATGGACGGGCCGCTCGCGCCCTGGCTGGGCGGGCTCGTGTTCCTGCTCGTGATCTTCACGCCGGCCTGGCTGCTCGTGGTGGGCGCCCTGCCCTTCTGGGACCGGCTGCGCGGGCGCGCCGGCGTGCAATCGGCGATGGCGGGCGCGAACGCGGGCGTGGTCGGACTCCTGCTCGCCGCGCTGTACGACCCGGTGTGGACCCATGCCATCTTCAGCCGCGCCGACTTCGCCGTGGCGCTCGCCGCCTTCGCGCTGCTGGTCTACGCGCGCCTGTCGCCTGTCCTCGTCGTCTTGCTCTCCGCCATCGCAGGTTGGGCCTTCCCCGGATGAACACGCCCGCCGAAGACCAGGGCTGGGGACCGCTGGCGATCACGCTCGCCATCCAGTCGATGACCGCGATGGCACTGCTGGCGCTGCCCGCGATGGCGCCGCGCGTGGCGCAGGCGCTGGACGTCTCCGCGGCGTGGATCGGCCTGTACGTGGCGGTCGCCTATTTGGCTTCCGTCGTGGCAAGCCTGGCCTCGGGCGCGGCCGTGGGCCGCTGGGGCAGCATCCGCGTGAGCCAGGCTTCGCTGGTTCTGTGCGCCGCGGGACTCGTGCTGTGCACCGTGCCCGCGGTGTGGGCCATCGGGCTCGGCGCGGTGTTCGTCGGCCTCGGCTACGGGCCGATCACGCCCGCGAGTTCGCACCTGCTGGCGCGCACGACGCCCGTGCATCGCATGTCCCTGGTGTTCTCGATCAAGCAGACCGGCGTGCCCTTGGGCGGCGCGCTGGCAGGCGCGATCGTGCCTCCCCTGCAAGTCGTGGCGGGATGGCAGCCGGCACTGCTGGCAGTCGCCGTCGCCTGCATCGCCTGCGCGCTGGTGGCGCAGCGGCTGCGCGCGGCCTTCGATGCCGACCGCAACCCGGCGCATCGCCTCGGCCTGGGCAACATCCTGGCACCCGTGGGCCTGGTGCTGCGCGAGCCGGCGCTGCGCATGCTGGCGGGCTGCTCCTTCTGCTTCTCGGTCGCGCAACTCTCGCTGACCACCTACCTCGTCACCTTCCTCACCGACGATCTTGCGTACGGCCTGGTCGCCGCTGGCGCCGTGCTCGCGATCTCGCAGGCGGGCGGCGTGTTCGGGCGCGTCTGGTGGGGCTACGCCTCCGACCGCTGGTTCGGCGCGCGCCGCATGCTGGCCGTCCTCGGCACGCTGATGGCGCTGTCGGCACTGGCCACCGCCTTGCTCCAGCCCGGCGTGCCGCACCTGCTGGTGGTGGCGGTGCTGTTCGTGTTCGGCACCTCGGCGATCGGCTGGAACGGCGTGTACCTCGCCGAAGTCGCGCGGCAGGCGCCGCCCGGGCAGGCCGGATTCGTCACCGGCGGCACGCTCGCCATCACCTTCCTCGGCAACGTGCTGGGCCCGCCCATCTTCGGCGGCATCGCGGGCGCCTTCGGCAGCTATCGCGCGGGCTTCCTCGTGCTGGCCGCGGTGCTGGCGCTGGCGGCGACAGCGCTGTGGCGGCAAGTGCGGCGCGCCTAGCCGTTGCCGGCATCCCACGCGGGTTTGTCCGCGTTACGCCGCGCAGGCCGCAAACGCAGGATCGCACCGATGCAGGCAAACGGCCTGCCGATCCGCAGGGAGGGAGCCATGAACGAAGGGCCACGCCGCGCGCAGCCGCCGCATGCATCGACGAGGGACCGGTCATGAACGCCCCGGCCCCCGCCAACTTCGACATCCGCCACCTCATCGCCGCGTGCACGGCGAACACGACGCAGGACGTCTTCCGGCCGGCCCTGAATCCCACGCAGTGGGAGATGCTGGGAAGCTACCTCCAGCCGCTCGCGCTGCGGCAAAGCCAGGTGATCATCCAGCAGGGCGCCTCGGACCGCACCGTGTTCTTCGTGGAAGCGGGTACGCTCACCGTGCACTACGAGGACGAGGCCGGTCGCATCCGCCTGGCCACCGTGGAGGCCGGCTCCGCCGTCGGCGAGGGCGCGTTCTTCTCGCGCCAGCCGCGCAATGCCACGGTGCAGGGGGCTTCGCCCTGCCGGCTTTGGTCGATGACACCCATGCGCTTCGCGGAGCTGGCCAACCGGCAGCCGCAGATCGCGGTGGAAGTGGCGATGGCGCTGGGCGCGCTGGTGTCGCGGCGCCTGGCGAGTCGCCCCAAGCGCACCGCGGTCACCTAGTCTTCTTCCGGGAACGGCCAGCCGAGCAATTCGGCGAGCCGCCGCACCACCCAGCCCGCCTCGGCGGGCTGCACGGGCGAGCCTTCGGCCGCCAGGCCGGTGTGCATCACGCGCAGCACTTCACTCTCCCCGGCGCCCGACTTGAACTGCGCGGTGGACGCCTGTTCGGTCAGCATCTGCGCGAGGTCCTCGCACAGCTCGTAGCGGGCGCGCACCGTGGCCATGGGTTCGGTGAGGCGCAGGCCCGAAGGGGTGGTGAAAAGAGCGAGGAACGAAGGCGGCACTTCGATCTGGTTGGGATCGTCCATCCCGGGCAGGATACCCGCACGCGCGGCGCGGGCATGGGCCCGTCCCGGAACGGCAGCCCATGCGGCGACGTCTGATGCGGCAAAGGACAAGGAGCAGGCGTTCCCATGCAACACGCAGCCGCGCCCGGCACCGACCCCGGCGACCCGGACCTCGTGCGACGTGCCGCCGCCGGCGAGGTGGCCGCCTTCGCGTCCATCATCCGCCGGCACAACCGCGTGATGTTCCGCGCGGCGCGGAGCATCCTGCGCACCGATGCCGAGAGCGAGGAAGTCGTGCAGGAGGCCTACCTCAAGGCCTGGCGCGCGCTGCCGGCCTTCCGCGGCGAAGCGAAGCTGTCGACCTGGCTGGTGCGCATCGCGATGAACGAGGCTTTCGCCCGCGCGCGCCGCCGCAGCGCCGAAGTCGTGCCGCTCGCACCGGCCGGCCTGCGCCCGCCCTCCCAGGAGCAGGAAGCGATGGAAGACCCGCCCGATCCCGCCCATGGTCCCGAACAGGCCGCGCTGCTGCAGGAGATGCGGCGGCTGGTGGAGGCGCGCATCGACACCCTGCCGGCGCAATTCCGCATCGTCTTCATGCTGCGGGCGGTGGAGGAACTGGACGTCGACGAAATCGCCCTGCTGCTGCAGGTGCCGCCCGCCACCGTCCGCACCCGCTTCTTCCGCGCGCGCTCGGCGCTGCGCGAATCGCTCGCGCGCGACGTCGACTTCGCGATCGAGGATGCCTTCGGTTTCGCCGGCGAGCGCTGCGACCGCATCGTGCGCGCGGTGCTCGCGGCCATCGCCACGCACCCATAATCCGTTCCATGACGGAACGGATGGACCTGCTCACCCTTCGGGTGGTGATCGCGGTGGCCGAGTCGGGTTCGATCAGCGCCGGCAGCGACCGCCTGCGGCTGGCCGTCGCCGCCGCCAGCGCGCGCATCTCCTCGCTGGAAGCCGCGCTGGGCATCCGCATCTTCGAGCGCTCGCCGCGCGGCGTGGAACTCACCTCCGCGGGACGCCTGCTGGTGCAGCGCGGGCGCGAAGTGCTGGCCGACGCCGACCGGCTCGTGGCCGACCTGCGCGACTGGAGCGTGGGCCTCGAGGGCCATGTGCGCATGCTCGCCAATGCCTCGGCGCTGCTGGAGGTGCTGCCCGCGCGGCTGGAAGCCTTCATGCGTTCGCATCCGCGCATCCGCGTGGAGGTGGAGGAACGCACCAGCCCCGAGATCGCGCTCGCGCTCGCCGAAGGCCGTGCCGACCTGGGCATCGTGGACGTGTCCACGCCATCGGCAGGACTGGAGTTCCTGCCCTTCTTCCAGGACCGCCTTGCGCTCATCGTCCCGCGCGGCCATGCGCTGGACGGCGCGCAGCCGGTGCGCCTGTCGGACCTGATGCAGCAGCGGTTCATCGTGCAGGCCGGCGCCGCGGCGCTGAACACGCGGCTCTTCAATGCCGCCGCGGCGCTGGGCGAGAACATCCAGGTGCGCATGCAGATGCGCAGCTTCGACGCCGCCTGCCGCATGGTGGCCGCGGGCCTGGGCGTGGCCGTGCTGCCGCAGGAGGCGATCGCGCCGCAGCTGCGGCACCTGCCCCTGGCCGCGGTGCCGCTGGCGGAAGACTGGGCACGGCGCACCCACTACCTCGCGCTGCGCGGCGGCGAAGTGCCGCCGGCGGTGCGCACGCTCGTCGACGGCCTGCGGACCGGGTAGGGCCACCGGGTCAACCCGGATTTCGCGCGCGGCGAAAGCAGCCTTCGGCCCCAGCGCTTGCCGGGGCGGCAGGCGACCCCGACACTGGGCCGCCATGAAGATCGCATCCGTCCGCGCGACGCCCCTGAACCTGCCCGTCACCGTCGGCAGCGGCGCCCGCACCAAGTCCACCTTCCTGTCGCTGTGCCTGGTCGAAGTCGAACTCGACGACGGCCGCATCGGCTCGGGCATCACCGCCATCACCGAGGAAGAGGTGATCGGCTCCATCGTCAACGAGATCGCCGCGCCCGCCCTGGTGGGTATGGACCCGCTGCGGCACGAGCAGGTCTGGGACAAGCTCTTCTGGCTGCTGGCCCCGCGCGGCCAGTCCGGCTACGCCAGCCACGCCATCGCGGCGATCGACCTCGCGCTGTGGGACCTCAAGGGCCAGATTCTCGGCCAACCCTGCTGGAAGCTGCTGGGCGGCGCGCGCGAGAGCGTGCCGGTGTATGCCACCTTCGGCTTCGCCTTCTTCGAGCGCGACGAACTCGCGGCGGCGGCGCAGGCCTGGGTGGAGCGCGGCTTCAAGCGCCTGAAGATGACCGTGGGCCACCACGCGCTGCAGCGGCGCGACGAGCCGCGGCCGCTGGCCGACGTGATCCGCGAGGACGTCGAACGGATCCGCGCCGTCCGCGAGGCCGTCGGCCCCGAGGTGCAGCTGTACATCGACGCCAACTGCAGCCTGGACTACTTCCACGCGCAGGCGCTGGCCCAGCGCATCGAGCAGTACGGCATCACCTTCTTCGAGGAGCCGGTGGCGCAGAACGACATCCCCAATCTCGCCAAGCTGCGCGCGAAGACCAGCATCCCGCTGGCCGCGGGCCAGAACGAGGGCCTGGCCAGCCGCTTCCGCGACATGCTGGCGGCGCAGGCGGTGGACGTCGTGCAGCCCAACGTCTGCATCACCGGCGGCTACACGCAGTGCCTGAAGATCGCCGGCCTGGCCGCCGCGCACAACACCGCCTTCGCCAACGGCGGCGCCTGGCCGCACCACAACATGCACCTGCACGCGGGACTGGCCAACGGCAGCCTGGTGGAATACCACTCGGTCGCCGTGGAATGCTGCAAGCTCGTGTTCGACGGCCTGCCGGAACCCACCAACGGCACGCTCGCCCTGCCCGATGCGCCGGGCCTGGGCTTCCGCCCCAACCGCGATCGCGTCAAGGAACTCGCCAAGCGCCCCGGCTCGCGCGGCGCCGGCAAGGCCTGAAACGCGCATCGAACGACAAACCCAAGGAGACAAGACGTGACGCAAGCCCTTCCCCGCCTCACCCGCCGCGTTCTGCTGGCCGCGGCCCTCGCGGCCGCCGCGCCGCTCGCCGCCGCGCAGGCCTTCCCCAGCAAGCCGGTCAAGCTGCTGGTGGGCTACAGCGCCGGCGGCGGCGTCGATGCCGTGGCCCGCATGCTGGCGCAGCGCCTGCCCGCCGTCCTGGGCCAGCAAGTGGTGGTGGACAACCGCGCCGGCGCCAGCGGCATGATCGCCGCCGACCTGGTGGCGCAATCGCCCGCCGACGGCTACACGCTGCTGCTGGGCGAGACCGGGATGCTGATCACCTCGCAGCTGACGCCGCGCGCGAACCTCGATCCGATCAAGTCGTTCACCCCCGTGGCCGGCGCCTTCGTGCTGCCGCTGATGATCGTGGCCAACAACGAAGTCCCCGCGAGCAACCCGAAGGAGCTGGTCGCGCTGCTGAAGACGAATCCCGGCAAGTACTCGTACGCGACTTCCGGCGTGGGCACCGTGCACCACCTGGGCTTCGAGATGCTCAAGGCGCAGACCGGCGCCTTCATCGTGCACGTGCCTTATCGCGGCGCCTCGCAGATCGTGCCCGACGTGATGAGCGGCCAGGTGCCCCTGGGCGTGGTGAGCGCCGCGGCGGGCCTGGCGCAATCGCGCGCGGGCAAGCTCAAGGCGATCGGCCTCATGAGCAGCGGCAAGCTGCCCGGCGCCGAGAGCGTGCCGGCGATCGCCGATGCGCTGCCCGGCTTCGACGCCGCGCCGCGCCTGATGGTGATGGCCCCCGCGGGCACGCCGGCGGCCGTGGTGGACAAGCTGAACGAGGCGATCCGCACCGTGCTCGCCACCGACGACCTCGCGCAGGCCGCCGCCAAGCAGGGCGCCATCCCCGCCTACGTGCCGCCGGCGCAGCTGGCGAGCTCGCTGCCGCAGGAAGCCGCGCGCTGGGCCCAGATCATCCGCACGCAGAAGATCTCCGCGCAGTGA
>JAEZEB010000354.1 GCA_023438115.1 Pseudomonadota bacterium
AGCTGGGCGGCCGCGAGATCGAGTGGTTCAAGGTGGACGACGAGTCCGAGCCGTCCAAGGGCGTGGAGAACGCCAACCGCCTCGTGCAGCGCGACAAGGTCGACGTGCTGATCGGCACCGTGCACTCGGGCGTGCAGATGGGCATCCAGCGCGTGGCCCGCGACAGCGGCGTGCTGAGCATCATCCCCAACGCCGGCGTGCACGCCGCCACCCGCGCCCTGTGCGCGCCCAACGTCTTCCGCACCTCCTTCACCAACAGCCAGCCCACGCTGGCCCTGGGCAAGCCGATGATGGACCGCGGCCTGAAGAAGACCGTGTGGATCACCTGGAACTACGCCGCGGGCGCCGAGGCCTTCGAGGGCTTCAAGGAAAGCTACACCAAGGCCGGCGGCACCATCGTCAAGGAACTGGGCCTGCCCTTCCCCAACGTGGAGTTCCAGGCGCTGCTGACCGAGATCGCCTCGCTGCGCCCGGATGCCGTGGCCTGCTTCTTCGCCGGCGGCGGCGCGGCCAAGTTCATCCGCGACTACGCCGCGGCGGGCCTGAAGGACAAGATCCCGCTGTGGGGCTCGGGCTTCCTGACCGAGGGCGTGCTCGATGCGGCCGGCTCCGCCGCCGACGGCATCATGACCACCATGCACTACGCCGACTCGCTGGACACGCCGCGCAACAACCAGTTCCGCGCCGCCTACGCCAGCAAGTTCAAGATGCAGCCGGACGTGTACGCCGTGCAGGGCTACGACAGCGGCCAGCTGCTGGTGCAGGGCATCGCCGCGGTCAAGGGCGACATCGGCAACAAGAAGGCGCTGTACGCCGCCCTCGAGTCGCAGACCATCGACAGCCCGCGCGGCAAGTGGACCATGAGCAAGGCCCACAACCCGGTGCAGGACATGTACCTGCGCCGCGTCGAGAACAAGGACAACAAGGTGATCGGCATCGCCGCCAAGGCCCTGGCGGATTCCGGCGCCGGTTGCCGGATGGGTTGAGGCGCGCGCCGCGCCTCGCAGGTGGGAGGTCTCGGCCTCCCATTTTTTTGGGCTTCTCTCGCTATTGATGGACTTCGCCAACTTCCTGATCCAGCTGCTGAACAGCGTGCAGTACGGGCTGCTGCTGTTCATGCTGGCCGCGGGCCTCACCCTGATCTTCGGGATCATGGGCGTGGTTAACCTCGCGCACGGCAGCTTCTACATGCTGGGCGCCTACCTCGCCTGGTCGCTCTCGGCCAAGACGGGCAGCCTCGCCCTGGCCATCATCCTGGGCACCGTGCTTTCCGTGCTCTTCGGGCTGCTGCTCGAACGCGTGCTGTTCCGCCACTTCTACCGCCGCGACCACCTGGACCAGGTGCTCCTGACCTTCGGCCTGATCTACATCTTCGAGGAAATGCGCTCCATCCTCTGGGGCGACGACGTGCACGGCGTGCCCATCCCCGACGTGCTGTCGGCCTCCATCCCGCTGACGGACAACCTGTCCTATCCGGTCTACCGCCTGTTCATGTCGGGCCTGTGCGTGCTGCTGGCGATCGGCCTGTACCTGCTGATCTCGAAGACGCGCCTGGGCATGAAGATCCGCGCCGGCGCCTTCAACCATGAAATGACGGAAGCGCTGGGCGTGAACGTGAAGCTGCTGCACGCCGTGGTGTTCGCCCTCGGCGTGGGCCTGGCCACCATCGCCGGGATGATCGCCTCGCCGATCTCCAGCGTGTACCCGAACATGGGTTCGCAGGTGCTGATCATGTGCTTCGTGGTGGTGGTGATCGGCGGCATCGGCTCGGTGCGCGGCGCGCTCATCTCCGCGCTGCTGGTGGGACTGGTCGACACCTTCGGCAAGGTGCTGCTGCCCCAGGTGGCCAGCATGCTGGTCTACATGCTGATGGCGGCCGTGCTGCTGTGGAAGCCGGAAGGACTGTTCAAGCAATGAGCGCCGCCAAAGCCAACCTCGAGAAGCTGCCCGCCGGCCTGCAGGTCGCGCTGGCCCTGGGCTTCGTGGCGCTCGCCGCCTTCCCCTTCTTCTCCACCGACTTCTACGCGGCGATGGTCGCCCGGATGATGATCCTGGCGATCTTCGCCATGAGCCTGGACCTGCTGCAGGGCGTGACGGGCCTGGTGTCGCTCGGGCACGCGGCCTTCTTCGGTCTGGCGGGCTACGCCCTCGCCTTCCTCACGCCGCCGGACGTGCCGGTGAGCCTGTGGTGGACGCTGCCGGTCGCCGTGGCCGCCTCCGCCCTCGGCGCGCTGGTGATCGGCTTCTTCGTGGTGCGCACCCACGGGATCTACTTCATCATGGTCACCATGGCCTTCGCGCAGATGGTGTTCTTCCTGTTCTTCGACAACAAGGCGCTGGGCGGCTCCGACGGGCTGTACATCAACTTCAAGCCCGACGCGCACCTGTTCGACCTGGAGGACAAGCGCGTCTTCTACTACTTCACGCTCGCGGTGCTGGTACTGGTGTACTTCTTCCTGCGCCGCCTGCTGTTCAGCCCCTTCGGGCGCGCGCTCGCGGGCATCCGCGTCAACGAGCACCGCATGCGCGCGATGGGCTTCGGCACCTTCGGCTACAAGCTCGCCGCCTTCACGCTCGCCGGCGCGCTGGCGGGCCTGGCGGGCTACCTGTGGGGCGCGCAGACCGGCTTCATCAACCCCGAGCTGATGGGATTCCACATGAGCGCGCACGCGATCATGATGGTGATCCTGGGCGGCATGGGCAACTTCGCCGGCGCCATCGTGGGCGCGTTCGCCTTCGAGTTCCTGCTGCACGAGTTCAAGGACCTGCCGGCCATCGGCGACTTCAACACGGGCAAGCACTGGCAGCTGTGGATGGGCCTGTTCATCGTGCTGGTGGTGGCGTTCGCCCCGCGCGGCCTGCTCGGCCTGCTGGAGCGCATCCTGCGCAGGAAGGATGCTTCCCATGAGTGAAGTTCTCCTCTCCGCCCGCCAGCTGACCAAGCGCTTCGGCGGCCTGGCCGCCGTCAACGACGTGACGCTCGACCTCTGGCGCGAGCGCATCCACGCGGTGATCGGGCCGAACGGTGCCGGCAAGTCGACGCTGACCAACCTGCTCTCAGGCGACATCGCGCCGACGACGGGCACGGTGACGCTCGCCGGCCGCGACGTGACGGGCTGGAGTCCCGAGCGCATCTCGCGCGCGGGCCTGGGCCGCAGCTACCAGAAGACCAACATCTTCCTGCCCTTCACGGTGTGGGAGAACATCCGCCTGGCCGCGCAGTCGCGCACGCCGCATGCGATGCGCTGGCTGTCCCTGGCGGCCAACGTGCGCGAGGCCAACGAGCGCGCGGAACGCGCGATCGAACTCGCCGGCCTGCAGGCGCGGCGCAACCACGTCGCCGGCGCCGCCAGCCACGGCGAGCAGCGCCAGCTGGAGATCGCCATGACGCTGGCGACCGATCCGCAGGTGCTGCTGCTCGACGAGCCGCTCGCCGGCATGGGCACCGCCGAGGCCGAGCGCATGGTCGAACTGCTGCTGCGGCTGAAGAAGGACCACGCGATGATGCTGGTGGAACACGACATGGATGCCGTCTTCGCACTGGCCGACCACCTGACGGTGATGGTCAACGGCCAGGTGATCGCCAGCGGCACGCCCGCCCAGGTGCGCGCCGACGCCGGCGTCCAGTCCGCCTACCTGGGGGAAGAACATGTCTGAGCGCCTGATCGCCGCGCGCGGCCTGAACACCTATTACGGCGCCAGCCACATCCTGCGCGGCGTGGACTTCCACGTCGACCGCGGCGAGACCATCGGCCTCATGGGCCGCAACGGCATGGGCAAGAGCACGCTGCTCAAGACCCTGATGGGCCTGGTGAAGCCGCGCACCGGGACAGTCCAGGTGAAGGGCCGCGACATGGTGGGCCGGCCTTCCTACGAAGTCGCCCAGCTCGGCATCGCCTACGTGCCCGAGGGCCGCGGCATCTTCGGCAACCTGAGCGTGAAGGAAAACCTCGTGATGGCGGCGCGCGCCGGCACGCGCGGCCAGCGCGACTGGACGTACGAGCGCGTGCTCGAGACCTTCCCGCGCCTGAAGGAGCGCCTCGGCCACGGCGGCCAGCAACTGTCCGGCGGGGAGCAGCAGATGCTCACCATCGGCCGCGCGCTGATGACCAATCCCGACGTGCTCATCCTCGACGAAGCGACGGAAGGCCTCGCGCCGCTGATCGCGCGCGAGATCTGGCGCATCTGCGCCGTGATCCGCGAGAGCGGCATCTCCAGCGTGATCGTCGACAAGGCCTGGAAGCACGTGACGCAGGTGACCGACCGCAACGTCATCCTCGTCAAGGGCGAGGTGGTGTTCGAAGGCAGCTCGGCCGAGCTGCAGGCAAAGCCCGAACTGCTCGACCAGTATCTCGGCGTCTGAGCCCACAGCTCGGCGTCTGAACTCTTCCACCTCGGCGTCAGCCGGGACAGTACGCGCGACTGACGTCGCGCGGCCTGCACGCCTGTAGGTTCCGGACTACGGCGCTTGATCTGCGCTTCCTTCATGCGCGCTGCGCGGCGGCCAACACAATGGCCCGCTCAGAACGATCAAGGCCATGAAGCCGCATCCGCCCCAAGAGGAGAGAACCCCTCCCGCCCCCGCGCGCGCGCAGCCGCAACCGCAGCGCCGCGCCAGCCACCACCACCGCCAGTTCGAGGTGATGGGGGCCCATCCGGCCGAACACGGCACCTGGTTCAACGTGTGGGCGCCGAATGCGCGCAGCGTCGGCGTCATCGGCAGCTTCAACGGCTGGAACTGCGAGCCGCTGCACCGCGAGGGCGACGGCAGCGGCCGCTGGAGCGGTTTCATCCACGGCGCGCGCCCCGGCCAGTGCTACAAGTACCGCATCCAGGACGCGCACGGCCACTGGATGGACAAGGCCGATCCGTATGCCTTCCGGATGGAACATCCGCCCGGCACGGCCTCGCAGATCTGGGACCTCTCGCACGACTGGGGCGACCGCGAGTGGATGCACACGCGCTGGCAGCGCCAGGGCCACCACTGCCCGATGTCCATCTACGAGGTGCACCTCGGCTCCTGGCAGCGCGAGGAGGACGGCCGCTACCTGAACTACCGCGACATCGCGCAGCGGCTGGCGGTGCACTGCCACAACATGGGCTTCACGCACGTGGAGCTGATGCCCGTCACCGAGCATCCGTTCTACGGCTCCTGGGGCTACCAGACCACCGGCTACTTCGCCGCCACCTCGCGCTACGGCACGCCGCAGGACCTGATGGCCTTCGTGGACATCCTGCACCAGCAGGGCATCGGCGTGTTCCTCGACTGGGTGCCTTCGCACTTCCCCGCCGACCCGCACGCGCTCGCGCGCTTCGACGGCACGGCGCTCTATGAGCACGACGACCCGCGGCTGGGCTTCCACCCCGAGTGGAACAGCCTGATCTTCAACTACGGCCGCTACGAGGTGCGCGACTTCCTGATCAGCAACGCGCTGTTCTGGCTGGAGAAGTACCACTTCGACGGGCTGCGCGTGGACGCCGTGGCTTCCATGCTGTACCTGGACTACGGCCGCCGGCACGGCGAGTGGATCCCCAACGCCCAGGGCGGCAACCAGAACCACGACGCGGTGCGCTTCCTGCAGGACCTCAACACCGCGGTCTACGCGCAGTTCCCCGACGTGCACATGATCGCCGAGGAGTCCACCGCCTGGCCCGCGGTGTCGCGGCCGGTGCACTGGGGCGGCCTGGGCTTCGGCATGAAGTGGAACATGGGCTGGATGAACGACACGCTGCGCTACGTGTCGCGGCCGCACTTCTACCGCCACTGGCATGGCGACGACATCCGCTTCTCCGCGGTGTACGCCTTCGACGAGAACTTCGTCCTGCCGCTGTCCCACGACGAGGTGGTGTACGGCAAGGGCAGCCTGCTCGGTCGCCAGCCCGGCGACGAGTGGCAGCGTTTCGCGGGCCTGCGCAATCTCTTCGGGCTGATGTGGGCCCATCCGGGCAAGAAGCTGCTGTTCATGGGCGGCGAGTTCGGCCAGCTGGCCGAATGGCACCACGAAGGCACGCTGGACTGGCACCTGTGGGCGCGCCCTTTCCACGCCGGCGTGGCGCGCTGGGTCGCGGACCTCAACGCCGCGTACCGGCGCCTGCCCGCATTGCACGGGCACGATTTCGACAGCCGGGGCTTCAGCTGGCTGCCCTGCGAGCACCACGAGCCGACCATCCTCACCTTCCTGCGCCGCGCCGGACCGGACGACGCGCAGGTGGTCGCCATCGTCAACCTCACGCCCGAGCCGCGCACCGCACTGCGGGTGGCGATGCCCGAAGCAGGCACCTGGTACGAACTTCTCAACAGCGACGCTGCCTTCTACGGCGGCAGCGGCGTCGGCAATCTCGGGCGCGTGCAGGCCACGCCCCATCCGGTGGGCGGCTGGGCGGCCAGCGCCCTCGTCACCGTGCCCCCGCTGGGGACCGTGTTTCTCTGCAATCGCCCGTCCGCACCGACAGACACCAACGAGGGAGTCCTCCATGCCCGCCACTAGAAACGTCCTGGCCTTCGTGATGGCCGGAGGCGAAGGCTCGCGCCTGCATCCGCTCACGGCGAACCGCTGCAAGCCCGCCGTGCCCTTCAACGGGAAGCACCGCATCGTCGATTTCGTCCTGTCCAACCTGGTCAACTCGGAGATCTATTCGACCTACCTGCTGGTGCAGTACAAATCGCAGTCGCTCATCGAGCACGTGCGGCAGTCCTGGACGATGGCGCGCTTCATCCCGCAGCACTTCATCACGGTGGTGCCGCCGCAGATGCGGCACGGACCCGCCTGGTTCCAGGGCACGGCCGACGCGGTGTTCCAGAACATCCACCTGATCGAGAGCATGCAGCCGGACATCGTGGCGGTCTTCGGCGCCGACCACATCTACCGCATGGACATCCGGCAGATGATCGACTTCCACGTGCGGAGCAACGCGCATGCGAGCGTCGCCACCATTCCGGTGGCACTGGACGAATGCGACCAGTTCGGCATCGTCGAGACCGACGAGAACCACCGCATCGTCGACTTCAAGGAAAAACCCAGGTCCGCACGTCCCATCCCGGGCAGCCGCACGCAAGCCCTGGCCTCCATGGGCAACTACATCTTCGACGCCGACGTGCTGCTGCGCCAGCTCAAGCGCATGCACGAAAGCGGCGAGACCGACTTCGGCAAGCACATCCTGCCCTCGATGGTGAAGTCGCACAAGCTGGTGGCCTACGACTTCGCCACCAACACCATTCCCGGCACGGAGCCGTACGAGGAGCACGCGTACTGGCGCGACGTAGGCACGATCGACGCGTACTACCAGGCGCACTTCGACACGCTGGGCGCGCAGCCGAAGTTCCGCATGACCAACCGGCACTGGCCGATCTACGCCAGCCCGGACCAGGCCGAATCGGCCCAGATCGAGAACGGCGTGATCAACCGCTCCGTCGTGGGCTCGGGCAGCATCGTCGACGGCGCCGAACTGGACCACGCCATGCTGCGCCGCTCGGTGCTGGTGGAACGCGGCGCGCGCCTGGAGCACTGCATCGTGATGGAGCGCTCGCGCATCGGCCGCGGCGCGCAGGTGCGCCGCGCCATCATCGACCAGGACAACGACATCCCCGCCGGAGAGCGCATCGGCTTCGACCTGGAGGAAGACCGCCGGCGCTTCCACGTCACGCCCTCGGGCATCGTGGTCGTTCCGGCGGGCGCCTTCCCCGCGCGCAAGAGCACCTCGCCCTATCTCGGCGCGATGCAGGAAGCGGCGCGCAGCGAGCGCCCGGCGATGGAGGTGCTTGCATGACGGCGCGAGCCGTCGAGAAGTCCCCCGCGCTCCGCGCCAGCACCCCTCCGGCGGAAGCCGGACCTTCCTCCCCGGCCCCGTGCCTGCCCGGCAGGCCCTGGCCGATGGGCGCGACCCTGCGCGACGACGGGGTCAACTTCGCGGTCTTCGCCAGCGAAGCGGAGCGCGTGGAGATCTGCCTGTTCGATGCCGAGGGCCTGCGCGAGGAGCGGCGCATCCGCCTGCCCAGCTGCACCGACGACATCTGGCACGGCTTCGTGCCGGGCCTGGGCGCAAGGACACGTTACGGCGTGCGGGTGCACGGCCCCTACGCACCCCAGCAGGGCTGGCGCTGCAATCCCTACAAGCTGCTGCTCGATCCCTACGCCCGCGCGCTGGACCGGCCGCTGCACGGGTCGGTGTGGCAGTACGGCTATCCGCTCGGGCAGGACAAGCGCGACCTGCACATGGACACGCGCGACAACGCGGCGCACGCCGCCAAGTGCGTGGTGGTGGACCCGGCCTTCGACTGGGGCGACGACAAGCACCCCGCGATCCCGATGGAGGACAGCGTCTTCTACGAGCTGCACGTGCGTGGCTTCACCCGCCAGATGCCCGAGGTTCCGGAGCGGCTGCGCGGGACCTTCCTGGGCCTGGCCTCGGAGCCCGCGATCGCGCACCTCAAGAAGCTGGGCGTGACGGCCGTGGAGCTGCTGCCGGTGCAGGCCTTCAACGACGAGCGCCGCTTGGTCGACCTCGGCCTGTCGAACTACTGGGGCTACAACACCATCGCCTTCTTCGCCCCCGAGCCGAGGTATCTCTGCGGCGGGGATCCCGACGAGTTCCGGCAGATGGTCAAGGCGCTGCATGCGGCGGGCCTGGAGGTGATCCTCGACGTGGCCTACAACCACAGCTGCGAAGGCAACCACCTGGGACCCACGCTGTCCTTCAAGGGCATCGACAACCGCAGCTACTACCGCCTGACCGAGGACAACCGGCACTACCTCGACTACACCGGCACCGGCAACACGCTGAACGCCAGCCATCCGGCCATGCTGCGCCTGGTGATGGACAGCCTGCGCTACTGGGTCGAGGAGATGCACGTCGACGGCTTCCGCTTCGACCTCGCGCCGGCCATCGCGCGCAACGCGAACGGCGGCTTCGACCACCGCGGCCCCTTCCTCTCCGCCGTGGCGCAGGACCCGGTGCTGCGCCGCGTGAAGCTGATCGCCGAACCCTGGGACCTGGGCGACCACGGCTATCAGGTCGGCGGCTTCCCCGCCGGCTGGAGCGAGTGGAACGGCCAATATCGCGACCGCGTGCGCGACTACTGGCGCGGCGTGGAAGGCAGCCTGGGCGACTTCGCCGCGGCGCTGTGCGGTTCCTCGGACATCTACGGACCGTCGCGCCGCGGGCCGCGGGCCAGCGTCAACATCATCACCGTGCATGACGGCTTCACCCTCGCCGACCTCGTGAGCTACAACGACAAGCACAACGAGGCGAACATGGAGGACAACCGCGACGGCGAAAGCCACAACCGCAGCTGGAACTGCGGCGCGGAAGGCCTGACCGCGGATCCCGTGATCCTCGCGCTGCGCGAGCGGCAGAAGCGCAACTTCCTCACCACCCTCTTCGCCTCGCGCGGCGTCCCGCTGCTGCTGGGGGGCGACGAGATGAGCCGCACCCAGGGCGGCAACAACAACGCCTACTGCCAGGACAACGCGGTGAGCTGGCTGGACTGGAGCGAAGCGCGGCGCGGCGACCCGCTGCTGGACTTCACCGCCGCGATGATCCGTTTGCGGCGCGAGCTGCCCGTTCTTCGCCACGACGCGTGGCTGACCGGCCAGCGCGACGGCGACGGCCGGCGCGACATCGGCTGGTACAGCGTCTGGGGGCTGGAGATGACCGAGGAGGAATGGACCAATCCCGCGGTGCGCTGCGTGGCCGCCGTGCTCGACGCGCGCTTCGCACCCTCGCACCCCGAAGCCAGTTCCAACCGCTCCGTGCTGCTGGTGTTCAACGCCACCGGCTACGAGGCGATCTTCACGCTGC
This sequence comes from Pseudomonadota bacterium, assembly GCA_023438115.1. Classification (GTDB taxonomy): domain Bacteria; phylum Pseudomonadota; class Gammaproteobacteria; order Burkholderiales; family Burkholderiaceae_C; genus Ramlibacter. The sequence continues at coordinate 9,799 of JAEZEB010000354.1, forward strand.
CGCGCGTGCCGGCGCACGAGGGCGAATGGGCCCTGCGCATGGACACCGCGCACGGCTATTTCGAGGAAGCCGCCGCCCGGCGCTTCGCCCCCGAGGCGAAGCTGGAGCTGCTTTCGCATTCGATGGCGCTGCTGACGCAAGCGCCCCAGGAGTCTTGACGATGCGATGCCGGCACGAGATGCCCTTCGGTTCCCGCCTGCAACCGGGCGGCGGCGCCGTGTTCCGCCTCTGGGCGCCCGCGGCGCGGCAGGTGGAGCTCGCGATCGAAACCGGAGGTCCCGCTCCCGAACTGCACCCTTCGCAGGCGGACGCGAAGGGCTGGTGGGAATGCCGGGTGCCGCACGCCACCGCGGGAACGCTGTACCGCTGGCGCATCGATGGCGACCTGCTGGTGCCGGACCCGGCCTCCCGCTACAACCCGGAAGGCCCCAACGGCCCCAGCTGCCTGCTCGATCCCGAACAGTTCGAGTGGGACGACACCTGGCGCGGCCGGCCCTGGCCGGAAACCGTGCTGTACGAATTGCATGTGGGCACCTTCACGCCGGAGGGCACTTTCGCCGCCGCCACGGCCCGCCTGAAGGACCTGGCGGAACTCGGCGTGACCGCCGTGGAGCTGATGCCGGTGGCCAACTTCGCCGGCGACTTCGGCTGGGGCTACGACGGCGTGCTGCCTTATGCGCCGCACCATGCCTACGGCACGCCGGACGACCTCAAGCGCCTGGTGCAGGAAGCGCACCGCCTGGGGCTGATGGTGTTCCTGGACGTGGTCTACAACCACTTCGGCCCGGAAGGCAACTACCTGCACGCCTATGCGCCGGACTTCTTCTCGCAGGACAAGGACAGTCCCTGGGGCAAGGCGATCAACTTCGACGGCCCCGGCAGCGACGCCGTGCGCGAGTTCTTCATCCACAACGCGCTGTACTGGGTGCAGGAGTTCCGCTTCGACGGGCTGCGGCTCGACGCGGTGCACGCCATCAGCGACGACAGCCCGCGCCACGTGCTGCAGGACCTGTCCGAGCGCGTACGCACCGCCACGGCGGGACGGCACGTGCACCTGGTGCTGGAGAACGAGGACAACGGCCACGCCTTCCTCGCGCCTGCGCCCATGCACGGCTTCTACGACGCGCAGTGGAACGACGACTTCCACCACGTGGTGCACGTCGCCATGACGGGCGAGACGCAGCGCTACTACCACGACTACGGCGAGAACACGCTGGACCTCCTCGCGCGCTGCTTCACGCACGGCATGATCTTCGAGGGCTCCAGGCGCAGGGAAGGCGGCGCGCGCGTCATGGTGCAGCCCGCGCCGGCGCAGCCGCTCTCGGCGCTGGTGAACTTCGCCCACAACCACGACCAGGTGGGCAACCGCGCGCGGGGCGAGCGGCTGTCCGAGCTCGTGCCGCCGGAAGCCGCTGCACTGCCCACGCTGCTGGCCCTGCTGACGCCGGCGATCCCCATGCTGTTCTTCGGCGAGGAATGGGGCGCTTCCGAGCCCTTCCTCTATTTCGCCGACTGGGAGGGCGCGCTGCGCGAGGCCGTGCGCGCCGGCCGCAAGCGCGAGTTCGGGCACGAGCACGCCGACGACCTGCCGGATCCCTGCAGCAGCGCGACGCGCGACCGCAGCC
>JAEZEB010000039.1 GCA_023438115.1 Pseudomonadota bacterium
CGCCCCCCCGCGGGGGGGGGGGGCCCCCGCCCCCCCCCCCACCCGGGTGCGCCCGGGCCCCGGCGGTGGGCAGCGAAGCTGCCCACCCTACGGGTACGGGCGAGAGCTATTCGTCGTCGTCGATCGACGCGCTCCAGCGGTCGCCCCAGCCGCGCGCCTCGTCCAGCTCGCGCCGGCCGCGCTTGGTGGGCCGGCCGTGCTCGATGGCGAGCGCGGGCTCGCGCGCGAAGCGGCGCTGCTCCGCGGCCTTCTCGCGCTCCTGCACGCTTTCGGGAGTTTCCTCGTAAAGCTCGCGCGCCACCGGTGCCGGCCCGCGCACCGCGGAGAGGCCGCGCACCCACACCGTGCGCGTGACGCCTTCGCGCCGCATCGCCACGGTGTCGCCCACCTTCACTTCGCGTGCGGGCTTGGCCTCCTGCCCGTTGATCGAGACCCGACCCTTGTCGATCTCGTCCGTCGCGAGGCTGCGCGTCTTGTAGAACCGCGCGGCCCAGAGCCATTTGTCGATGCGCAATCTGTCCATCCGGCCCCGATTCTCCGCCAGGCGCCGGCCGGCCGCAGGACGGATGGGGCGGCAGCCCGGTTCTTTTCACGTTTTTCGCGGGGGGCGTTGCCCTCCGGCCGCGCGCTACCATTGCCCGCATGAAGTCCGACGCCTCGCTGCCGCTCGACGGCCAGCGCATCCTGGAGCTGGCCGCGCGCTCCATGTTCGACCGCTTCGCCACCGCGAGCGAAGGCATGCTGCTGGTCGACCGCGCCGCCCGGGTGGTGTGGATCAACGAGCAGTACAAGCGCTTCCTGCCCGCGCTGGGCTTCGAGCGCGTGGAGGATTTCGTCGGCCACCCCGTTTCCGAGGTCGTGCACAACACGCAGATGCACCGCGTGCTGGAGACGGGCAAGCCGATCCTGGTGGACCTGCTGTCCAACAAGGCCGGCACCTTCGTCGTGAGCCGCATCCCGCTGCGCGACGAGGCGGGCACCGTGATCGGCGCGCTCGGCATCGTGCTGTTCGACCATCCCGAGACGACGCTGCAGCCGCTGATCCAGAAGTTCGCCAGCCTGCAGCGTGAGCTGGACGACGCGCGCCGCGAGCTGGCCACGCAGCGGCGCAGCAAGTACACCCTGGCGAGCTTCGTCGGCAGCAGCGCCGCGGCCGTGGAGGTCAAGCGCCAGGCGCGCAAGGCGGCGCAGTCGTCCAGTCCCGTGCTGCTGCTCGGGGAGACGGGCACGGGCAAGGAACTGCTCGCGCATGCGATCCACGCGGCGTCCTCGCGCTCGCGCGGGCCCTTCGTCAGCGTCAACATCGCGGCCGTGCCGGACACGCTGCTCGAGGCGGAGTTCTTCGGGGTGGCGCCCGGCGCGTACACGGGCGCCGACCGCAAGGGCCGCGACGGCAAGTTCAAGCTCGCCGACGGCGGCACGCTGTTCCTCGACGAGATCGGCGACATGCCGCTCTCGCTGCAGCCCAAGCTGCTGCGCGCGCTGCAGGAGCAGGAGATCGAGCCCCTCGGTTCGAACAAGCTGGTGCCCTTCGATGCGCGTGTGATCGCCGCCACTTCGCGGGACCTCGGCGCGCTGGTGCGGGAAGGGCGCTTCCGCGAGGACCTGTACTACCGCCTGAACGTGCTGCCGGTGAAGGTGCCGCCGCTGCGCGAGCGCCGCGCGGACATCCCCGCGCTGGCCGAGGTGTTGATCGAGGACATCGCCATGCGCAACGGCACGGCGCCCTTCGAACTGGATGCGCAGGCACTCGGCATGCTGGCCTCGCAGCGCTGGCGCGGCAACATCCGCGAACTGCGCAACGTGCTGGAGCAGGCCGCGATGCGCAGCGACGCGCTGCAGATCGACGAGGCGCTGCTCGCGCAGGTGCTGCGCGACGCCGGCATCGAGCGCCTGCCGCCGGCGCCGCAGCCGCTGCAGCGTGCGGGCGCAGCGGCGAGCGAAGCGTTGCGGCCGCTCGCGGAGCAGGTGGCGGAGGTCGAGCGCCGGGCCATCCAGGCGGCGATGGAAGCCACCGGCGGCAACAAGCTGGCGGCCGCGCGGCTGCTGGGGATCTCGCGGGCGAAGCTCTACGAACGGCTGGAGCTGGTTGCCTGATTTCCGGACAATTGTTCGGAAATCAGGCAATTCTTCCTGTCTGATTTCCGTGCAATGGCTGCATGCCGCAGAAGCTTTTCCAGTGAAATCAACCACTTGCGTGCTGGCACGCTAACTGCACTGCCGGACCGCTTCCCCTTTTATTCACGAGCAGGAGACAAGACATGCAACGACGCACCTGGGTCGCCCTGGCCGCCCTGGCCGCCACCTCCCTGGCCACTCCCTTCGCCCTGGCGCAGTCGGGCGAGATCAAGATCGCCCACGTCTACAGCCGCACCGGCCCGCTGGAGGCCTACGGCAAGCAGACGCAGGCCGGCCTGATGATGGGCCTGGAGTACGCCACCGGCGGCACCATGACCGTCGCGGGCAAGAAGCTGGTCGTGATCGAGAAGGACGACCAGGGCAAGCCGGACCTGGGCAAGTCGCTGCTGGCGACCGCCTACTCCGACGACAAGGCCGACCTCGCGGTGGGCCCGTCCTCTTCCGGCGTCGCGCTGGCCCTGCTGCCGGTCGCCGAGGAATACAAGAAGATCCTGCTGGTCGAGCCGGCCGTGGCGGACGCCATCACCGGCGACAAGTGGAACAAGTACATCTTCCGCACCGGCCGCAACAGCTCGCAGGACGCGATCTCCAACGCCGTGGCGCTGGACAAGCCGGGCGTGACCATCGCCACGCTGGCGCAGGACTACGCGTTCGGCCGCGACGGCGTGAAGGCGTTCAAGGAGTCGATCAAGACGGCCAAGATCGTCCACGAGGAATACCTGCCCGCGACCACCACCGACTTCACCGCCGGCGCCACCCGCCTGATCGAGGCGCTGAAGGACAAGCCGGGCCGCAAGGTGATCTGGATCGTGTGGGCCGGCGCCGGCAACCCGTTCAAGATCGCCGACCTGGACCTCAAGCGCCACGGCATCGAGATCGCCACCGGCGGCAACATCCTGCCCGCCATGGCGACCTACAACAACCACCCGGGCATGGAAGGCGCGAGCTACTACTACTACAAGTTCCCGAAGAACGCCGCCAACGACTGGCTCGTGACGGAACACCAGAAGCGCTTCCAGAGCCCGCCGGACTTCTTCACCGCCGGCGGCTTTTCCGCCGCGATGGCCATCGTCAGCGCCCTGAAGAAGACCAACGGCGACGCCGGCACCAACAAGCTGATCGCCGCCATGGAAGGCATGACCTTCGACACGCCCAAGGGCCCGATGACCTTCCGCAAGGAAGACCACCAGGCGATGCAGTCCATGTATCACTTCAAGGTGGACCCGAACGCCAAGCCGGGCCCCGAGGTGAGCCTGCAGCTCGTGAAGGAGATCCAGCCTTCCGAGATGAACGTGCCCGTCAAGAACGGGCGATAGGCCCGCAGGACAGCGGACGCAAAGGTCGCGAAGACCACGCAAAGGTCGCAGAAGAAGCCGGGAAACGCTTCAGGATTTCCTTTTGCGATCTTTGCGCAACCTTCGCGACTTTCGCGTCCGGCATTTTCTTCGCCATTTCGCATGCGCCTCGGCACCGGGGTGCTGCCGTCGCTCTCTCCTGAAGGCACCATGAGCCTCCTCGCCACCCGCGACCTGACGGTGCGATTCGGCGGCCACGTGGCGGTCAACGGCGTCACCTGCTCCTTCGAGCCGGGGACCCTGACCGCCATCGTGGGCCCGAACGGCGCCGGCAAGACGACCTACTTCAACCTGATCTCCGGGCAGCTGCGCGCCTCCGCCGGCAGCGTGACGCTGGGCGGCCGCGACCTCTCCGGTGCCACCGCCTCGCAGCGCACGCGCGCCGGCCTCGGCCGCGCCTTCCAGCTCACCAACCTGTTCCCCCGCCTGACGGTCCTGGAGAACGTGCGGCTGGCCGTGCAGGCCACGCGCGACGGCAGGCATCGCCGCGGCCTGAACCTCTGGAGCATCTGGAGCGACCACGCGGCGCTGACGCAGCGCGCCGACGAGATCCTGGCTGCCGTGGCGATGAAGGACAAGGAACACGAACTCGTGGCCAACCTGCCGCACGGCGACCAGCGCAAGCTGGAAGTCGCGCTGCTGATGGCGCTGGAGCCGCAGGTCTACATGTTCGACGAACCGACGGCGGGCATGAACCACGCCGAGGCGCCGGTGATCCTGGACCTGATCCGCAAGCTCAAGGCCGACCGCAGCAAGACCATCCTGCTCGTGGAGCACAAGATGGACGTGGTGCGCGAACTGGCCGACCGCATCATCGTGCTGCACAACGGGACGCTGGTGGCCGACGGCGAACCGGCGGAAGTGATCGCGTCGCCCGTGGTCCAGGAAGCGTACCTGGGCGTGGCGCAGAAGGAGGCCGCATGAGCGACAACCTGCTCGAACTCTCCGGCGTGCACACGCACATCGGCGCGTACCACATCCTGCACGGCGTCGACCTCGTCGTGCCGCGCGGGCAACTCACCATGCTCCTCGGGCGCAACGGCGCCGGCAAGACCACCACGCTGCGCACGATCATGGGCCTGTGGCGCGCCTCGCAGGGCCGCATCACGCTGGCCGGCGAGGACATCACGCAGTCGCCGACGCCGCAGATCGCGGCGCGGGGCGTGGCCTACGTGCCCGAGAACATGGGCATCTTCGCCGACCTGACGGTGAAGGAAAACATGCTGCTGGCCGCCCGCGGCGCCAAGCATGCGGGCCAGATGGACGAGAAGCGCCTGCAATGGATCTTCTCGCTCTTCCCGGCCGTGGAGAAGTTCTGGAACCACCCCGCCGGCAAGCTGTCGGGCGGGCAGAAGCAGATGCTGGCCGTCTCGCGCGCGATCGTGGAGCCGCGCGAGCTGCTGATCATCGACGAGCCGAGCAAGGGCCTCGCGCCGGCCATCATCAACAACATGATCGACGCGTTCGCGCAGCTCAAGGCGAGCGGCGTGACCATCCTGCTCGTGGAGCAGAACATCAACTTCGCCAAGCGCCTGGGCGACACCGTCGCCGTGATGGACAACGGCGGCGTCGTCCACGCCGGCTCCATGCAGGCGCTGGCCGAAGACGAGGAACTGCAGCATTCGCTGCTGGGACTGGCGCTATGAATTTCCTCAAGGACTTCGACTGGAAGCCGCTGGCCCTGGTGCCGGTGCTCGCGCTCCTGGTGCTGCCCTTCATCGGCTCCAGCTCCACCTGGCTCACGCTCACCGTGGCGGGCCTGGCCATGGGCATGATCATCTTCATCATCGCCTCCGGCCTCACGCTCGTGTTCGGGCTGATGGACGTGCTGAACTTCGGCCACGGCGTGTTCATCGCGCTGGGCGCCTTCGTCGCGACGAGCGTGCTCGGCGCGATGGGCGACTACACGGCTTCGGGCAGCCTGTGGGTGAACCTGCTGGCGGTTCTGCCGGCCATGGTGGTCGCGATGCTGGTCGCGGGCGCGATCGGGCTGGCCTTCGAGCGCTTCATCGTGCGCCCGGTGTACGGCAACCACCTCAAGCAGATCCTCATCACCATGGGCGGGATGATCATCGGCGAGGAGCTGATCAAGGTGATCTGGGGCCCGATGCAGATCCCGCTGCCGCTGCCCGAAGGGCTGAAGGGCACGATCTACCTCGGCGACGCCGCGATGGAGAAGTACCGCGTGCTGGCCGTCGTGGTCGGCGCGCTGGTCTTCGGCGTGCTGCTGTGGACGCTCACCCGCACCAAGATCGGCCTGCTGATCCGCGCCGGCGTGCAGGACCGCGAGATGGTGGAGTCGCTCGGCTACCGCATCAAGATGCTGTTCATCGGCGTGTTCATGGTGGGCAGCGCGCTTGCCGGCCTGGGCGGCGTGATGTGGGGCCTGTACCAGCAGAGCGTGATCCCGCAGATGGGCGCGCAGGTGAACGTGCTGATCTTCATCGTGCTGATCATCGGCGGGCTCGGTTCCACCACCGGCGCGCTGGTGGGCGCGCTGCTGGTGGGCCTGATGGCCAACTACACCGGCTTCCTGGTGCCCAAGATGGCGCTGTTCTCCAACATCCTGCTGATGATGGCCATCCTGCTGTGGCGGCCGCAGGGTGTCTACGCCCTGAGCAAGTGAGGACATCCAACATGCTGGCCCGGATCCTCTCCAACGACCTCCCGCGCAGCCGCATCCTCGCGGTGATCCTGCTCGCGATCTTCGTCACGCTTGCGGTGACACCCTTCGCCATCCCCGGCGTGAAGGCGCTCAACGTGGCGGCCAAGGTGCTGGTGTTCCTCGTGCTGGTGGCGAGCTTCGACCTGCTGCTCGGGTACACGGGCATCGTGAGCTTCGCGCACACGATGTTCTTCGGCATAGGCGCCTACGGCGTGGCGATCGCCTCCAGCCGCATGGGTGCGGGCTGGGACGCGCTGGCCGTGGGCATCGCCTGCGCGCTGGGCGTGTCGCTGCTGCTCGCCGCCGCCATCGGCCTGTTCTCGCTGCGGGTGCGCGCGATCTTCTTCTCGATGATCACGCTGGCCTTCGCCGCCGCCTTCCAGACGCTGGCTTCGCAGCTGTCGGAGTTCACCGGCGGCGAGGACGGCCTCACCTTCAGGATGCCCGAATGGCTGTCGCCCTCGTTCGAGCCCTTCGAGACCGAGTTCCTGGGCGTCCTCATCGACGGCCGCACCATCAGCTACTACCTGCTGTTCGTGGTGGCGGTGGTGCTGTTCCTCGCCATGCTGCGCATCGTCAACTCGCCCTTCGGCCGCGTGCTGCAGGCGATCCGCGAGAACGAGTTCCGCGCCGAGGCGATCGGCTATCGCGTGGTGGTCTACCGCACGGTCTCCAGCGTGCTCTCGGCGCTGTTCGCCACGCTGGCCGGCGCGATGCTGGCGATCTGGCTGCGCTACAACGGGCCGGACACCACGCTGTCCTTCGAGATCATGCTGGACGTGCTGCTGATCGTGGTGATCGGCGGCATGGGCACGGTCTACGGCGCGGTCATCGGCTCGGCGCTGTTCGTCGTCGCGCAGAGCTACCTGCAGGACCTGCTGCGCCTCGGCAGCGAGGCCGTGTCCGGCCTGCCGTGGCTCGCCGCGCTGCTGTCGCCCGACCGCTGGCTGTTGTGGCTCGGCCTGCTGTTCGTGCTGTCGGTCTACTACTTCCCCACCGGCGTGGTGGGACGCCTGCGGGCCTTGCGCGCTGCGGCGCCCGCGCCCGTCCGCGCCGCGGCCCCCGTGGCGCCGGCCGACGAACCCAAGACCACCTGAGGCGAGCGATGCAATTCACCTCGAACTACGTGACCTGTGCGGGACGGGAGATCCACTTCACCGAGTGGGGCGCGCAGCACCGTCCGACCGTGATCGCCTGGCATGGCCTGGCGCGCACCGGCCGCGACATGGACGAACTGGCGATGGCGCTCGGCGACCGCTGGCGCGTGATCTGCCCCGACACCCCAGGCCGCGGCTACAGCCAGTGGAGCCCGGACCCAGGCAACGAGTACACGCTGGCGTTCTATGCGCGCGTGGCCGCGGAGCTGTTCGACCGGCTCGGGGTGGAACGCGCGCACTGGGTGGGCACGTCCATGGGCGGTGCGATCGGCACGGTGTGCGCTGCGGGCCTGGTGCAGCCGGGGCTCAAGGGCAGGATCCAGAGCCTCGTGCTGAACGACAACGCGCCGCGGCTCGCCGAGCCCGCGCTGGAGCGCATCCGCAGCTATGCGGGCAACCCGCCGTCCTTCGCGACGATGGCGGAGCTGGAGGCCTTCTTCCGCCAGGTCTACAAGCCCTACGGCTGGCTGAGCGACGCGCAGTGGCGCCGCATGGCCGAGACCTCCGCGCGCCGCCTGCCCGACGGTCGCCTCACGCCGCACTACGACCCGGCGATGGTGCGCCAGTTCATCGACCATCCGCGCGACTACGACCTGTGGGAGCACTACGACGCGCTGCAGCTGCCGGTGCTGCTGCTGCGCGGCGCCGAATCGGACCTCGTGCTGCCCGACGCGGCCGCCGAGATGATGACGCGCGGCCCCGGCGCGCGGGGCCTCACGCGCGTGGTGGAGGTCCCCGGCTGCGGCCACGCGCCGGCGCTGAACGTGCCCGAGCAGCTGGACCTGGTGCGCGCGTTCATCGAGCAGCACGAGCAGGCGGAGGCGGCGGCGCCCGTGTGAGGGTGTCGGGGTTCGCCTGCGGGCTCACCCCGACCTGCGCAAACGGCGCGCTCTTCGTAGGTCGGTGGTGAGCCCGCAGGCGAACCCCGACGTTCGCCGCGTTACGAAGCCGCCCCCAGCGCCATCGCCCGCTGCTTCTGCGCCGCCAGCGCCGCCGCATCCGGCACCACCTGCGTCGGCCAGCCCGCCAGGTGCTGCTGCGCGATGTGCCCCAGCGCGTGGATCCACTCCGTCTCGTCGTTGAGGCAGGGGATGTAGTGGAACGCCTCGCCGCCATTGGCGAGGAAGGCGTCGCGGCATTCCATCGCGATCTCCTCCAGCGGCTCCAGGCAGTCGCTCGTGAAGCCGGGGCACACCACGTCCACGCGCCGCGTGCCGGCGCGGGCCAGCGCCTCCAGCGTCGGCTGCGTGTACGGCTCCAGCCATTTCGCCTTGCCGAAGCGCGACTGGAAGCTCACCGTGTACTGCTCGGGCGCGAGCTGCAGCGCCTCGGCCAGCAGGCGCGCGGTCTTGCGGCATTCGCAGTGGTAGGGATCGCCCAGGTGCAGCGTGCGCTCGGGCACGCCGTGGAAACTCATGACCAGGTGCTCGGGGCGGCCGTGTTCGCGCCAGTGGCGCTCGATGCGGCGCGCGAGCGCGAGGATGTAGCCGCGGTCGTCGTGGTAGCGGTTCACGAAGCGCAGCTCCGGGATGTTGCGGCGTCCGCGGCTCCAGGCGGACACGGCGTCGATCAGGCTCGCGGTCGTCGTGCCCGAGTACTGCGGATAGGCGGGCAGCACGAGGATGCGCGACGCGCCCGCATCTGCGAGCGCGTCCAGCTGGCTCGCGATCGAGGGCGTTCCGTAGCGCATGGCGTAGGCCACGCGCACGCGGTGGCCCTGTTCGCCCAGCCAGCCTTGCAGGCGCTTGCCCTGGCGTTCCGTCCACACCTTCAGCGGCGAGCCCTCGGGCATCCAGATCGTCTGGTACTTGGCCGCCGACTTCTTCGAGCGCAGCGGCAGGATCAGTCCGTGCAGGATCGGCAGCCACAGCGCGCGCGGGATCTCCACCACGCGCGGGTCGCCCAGGAATTCGGCGAGGTAGCTGCGCACGGCCGCGGGCGTGGGGGCGTCGGGCGTGCCGAGGTTGCACAGCAGGACGGCGGTGGCGGACGGCTGGCCGTGGACGTGCGGCGCGGGAGAGGCGGCTTCGGGCATGCGGTATTCTCACCGGCATGCTGGACCTGGGGAAAATCAAGGCGATCACGATCGACCTGGACGACACGCTCTGGCCGATCTGGCCCACCATCGAGCGTGCCGAGAAGGTGCTGCTCGATTGGCTGGCCGCCCACGCGCCGCAGACCGCGGCGCTGTTTTCCGATGCGGCCGCGCTGCGCGAGATCCGCGGCGAGATGACCACCTCCCGCCCCGACCTCAAGCACGACATGAGCGCGCTGCGGCGCGAATCCATTCGCCTCGCGCTGTATCGCGCGGGGGAGGACACGGAGCTGGCCGACGCCGCCTTCGACGCCTTCTTCGACGAGCGCCAGCGCGTGACGCTGTACGACGATGCGCTGCCCGCCCTCGAATTCCTCGCCTCCCGCTTTCCGGTGGTGGCGCTGTCCAACGGCAACGCGGACCTGCGGCGCATCGGCCTGGCGCATTTTTTCCGCGCCTCGGTCTGCGCGCGCGAGTTCGGCGTGGGCAAGCCGGACCCGCGCATCTTCCATGCGGCCGCCGGCGCGGTGGACACGCGCACGGAGAACGTCCTGCACATCGGCGACGACGCCACGCTGGACGCGCTGGGCGCGATCAACGCCGGCATGCAGGCGGCCTGGCTCAATCGCACGGAAGCGGAATGGCCGCACGAGCAGGCGCCGCACGTGACGCTCACGCACCTCGGCGAGCTGCGCCAGCTGTTCGGCTAGTCCAGCCGCGCGGCCACTTCCAGCGCGGCGCGCACGGCGCCTTCCAGCGTCGCCGGATACGGTCCGTCCACATAGTCGCCGCAGGCCCACAACCCAGGCGCGATGGCGGCCGGTGGCCGGCGCAGCCCCGGCACGCAGGCGAAGGTGGCGCGCTTTTCCACCACGGTGCGCAGCGGCCGCAGCTCCCAGCCGAGCTCGCGTGCCTGCGCCAGCACCTCGCGCTCGATCGCGTCCTTGTCGCCGCTGCAGGCGCTGGCCACGAAGGCGAGCAGGCCGGCCGGGCCACCGAGTTGCGCGCGGTCGAAGACGAATTGCGCCGGCCCCGAGCGCAGCGCCAGCATGGGCAATGGCAGCGCGGGGCCACCGTGCGCATAGACAGTGGCGATCGGTTCGAACTGCAGCGCGCCGGCTTGCCCGGTCCAGGCGCGGGCGTCCACGCCGCTGCCTTCCACCAGGCGCACGGCCTCGGCCGCGGAAGCGGCGAGGATCACCGCATCGAAGTCTTCGCCGTCCAGGCGCCAGCCGGCGCCTTGCGGCAGCAGCGACTGCGCACGCTGCCCCAGCCGCACCTCGGCGCCGCGCGCTTCCAGCCAGGCTTGCGCCGCATCGGGGAAGAGGGCGCCGAGTTCCCGCCGCGGGATCAGCAGGTTGGAGCCGCCCCAGCCGCCATGCCCGCGGCCGAAGAGGCCGTCGCGCAGCACGCGCAGGAAGACCGCCGCGCTCGATCGCTCCGCCGGCGTGTTGAGGGCCGCGACGCACAGCGGTTCGATCAATTCCTCGTTGACGCGCGGCGTGAGGCTGCGGGTGAGGTCAGCCACGCTCAGGTGCTCCGCGCAACGGAAGCGCGCGAGCTGCCAGTGCGTGGCGGCCGCCATCAGCGAAACTTTGTCGCGGGCATTCCAGCCGCGCGCGGCGAGGATGCCGGCTGCCGCGTCCAGCGGCGCGGGCCACTCGGGCAGCACGAGCCCGCGCCCCTGCGGATCGAGCAGCGTGAGCGGCAGCCGCAGCAGCACGTCCGCGGGCCGCACGCCGACTTCCTCCATCAGCTTGAGCGTCTCGACGTAGGCGCCGATCAGGATGTGCTGGCCGTTGTCCAGGAGTACGGTGCCGCCGTCCGGCAGGTCGGCGGCCAGCGTGCGCGCGCGGCCGCCGGGAACGCGCGCGGTCTCCAGCAGCGTGACCGCGTGGCCCTTGCGCGTGCAGGCGACGGCCGCGGCGAGCCCGGCCCAGCCGGCGCCGACGATGGCGACGCGCCGGCGCACTACATGCGCCCCAGCGCCTGCACCTTCCAGGCCAGCCAAAGCTTGCGCACCGGCGTGAGGCTGATGCGCTGGTTCAGCACCTGGAAGTCGTCGCGCTCGATCTCGCGCAGCAGCGTGCGGTAGATGTTGGCCATCATCAGGCCCGGTTTCTGCGCGCGGCGGTCGGCGGCGGGCAGCAGGGCCAGCGCCTCGTCGTAGAGCGCATGCGCGCGCTGCGCCTGGAAGCGCATCAGCGCGACGAAGCGCTCGCTGTGCTGGCGCTTGAGGATCTCGTGCGCCTTCACGTCGAACTGCTGCAGCTCGTTGACGGGCAGGTAGATGCGCCCGCGCATCGCGTCCTCGCCGACGTCGCGGATGATGTTCGTGAGCTGGAAGGCCAGGCCCAGGCGGTGCGCGTAATGCGTGGTCTGCGGCTCGGTCTGGCCGAAGATGCGCGCCGCGACCTCGCCGACGACGCCGGCGACCAGGTGGCAATACTTCTCCAGCCCGGCGAAGTCCAGGTAGCGCGTCTGCTCCAGGTCCATCTCGCAGCCGCGGATCACCGCCTGCAGGTGTTCCTCCTGCAGGCCGAATTCCGGCACGCGGGGCATGAGCGCGCGCATCACCGGATGCGAAGGTTCACCGGCGAAGGACTTGGCGACCTCGGCGTGCCACCAGGCGAGCTTGGTGTGGGCGACGCCCGGATCGGTGACCTCGTCGACGACGTCGTCCACCTCGCGGCAGAAGGCGTAGAAAGCCGTGATCGCCGCGCGGCGGGGCGGCGGCAGGAAGAGGAAGGCGTAGTAGAAGCTGCTGCCCGAGGCGGCGGCCTTCTGCTGGACGTACTGTTCCGGCGTCATGCGTCGTGGGTTGAAGGCCGTGATTCTTACATCCGCGCCGCATGCCACAGCATCGGCGGGAAGTCGGAAGCACCCAGGGTGGGTCGGGACTGCAGGGTGCGGTGGCCCAGGCGAGCGATGCGATCGAGGATGCGCAGGCCGCCTTGCACCACGAGCCGCAGTTCCCAGCCCGCGCGTCCAGGCACGCGATGCACGAGCGGCGCGCCCGAAAGCATCAGGCCGCGCGCCCAGTCGCACAGTTCGGCGACGAGCGCCGGTGCTTGCGGATGCGACGCCCAGGTCTGCGGCGCGTCGGGGGCGATGCCGTGGCGGCGGCAATCCCCGGCGGGCAGGTAGTAGCGGCCGCGCGGCACGTCCACGCCGAGGTCCTGCCAGAAATTGATCAACTGCAGCGCGCTGCAGACGGCGTCGCTCTGCGCCAGGGCCTGCGCGTCGTCCACGCCATACAGGTGCAGCAGCAGGCGGCCGACCGGGTTGGCCGAGCGGCGGCAGTAGTCCAGGAGCTCCGCGCGGTCGGCATAGCCTTCGCCCGCGGCGGTCTTGCGCGCGTCCTGTTCGAAGGCATCCAGCAGGTCGTGCAGCGGCTGCGCGGGCAACTGGAAATCGCGCGCGGCGGACGCCAGGGCAGGGAAGACTTCGGGCCAGCGGCCCGAGCCGCTGTTGCCTGAGAGGCACGCCGACAGGTCGTTTCTGTATGTAAGCAGATCGGCCAGACGGTCACCTACTGTTGCATTTCCCTCATCCGCGATATCGTCGGCCGTGCGAGCGAACCAGTAGATCGCTGCCACCGGCCGCCGCAGCGCAGGGGGGCACAGCCAGGAGGCCACGGGGAAGTTTTCATAGTGCTGGACCGGTCGGTGCCGGTCGTCGGGAGGCGCGATCACGCCCCGATTGTCGCTTGACAGGCTCTGCGGGTTTCTCCTAGATTACTAACCGGTCAGTCATTAGCGGGCGAGAACGCCCTGTGGCTGCGCACAGTTCACGGATTCCGCCCCATGAAGACATCGATCTGCTCACGCCTGGCGCTCTGGAGTGCGGCATCCCTTTCGGCCCTGCTGCTTGCCGCCTGCTCGCGCGGCACCCCCGCGCCTGAGCCCGTGCGCGCCGTCAAGGTGATGACCGTCTCGGCCTCCGGCCTGCAGTCGCGCCACGAATATTCCGGCGAGGTACGCGCCCGCGTCGAGTCGCGGCTGGGTTTCCGCGTCGGCGGCAAGATCACGCAGCGCGCCGCGGAACTGGGCCAGCACGTGAAGGCGGGCACGGTGCTGGCGCAACTCGATCCGCAGGACTACCGCCTCGCCGCCGATGCGGCCCGCGCGCAGCTCGCGGCGGCCGCCACCAACCGCGATCTCGCGGCGGCGGAATTCAAGCGCTTCCAGGCGCTGCGCGAGCAGAACTTCATCAGCGGCGCCGAACTCGAGCGCCGCGAAAGCGCGTACAAGGCGGCGCAGGCGCAGTACGAGCAGGCGCAGGCGCAGCTGGCGTCGCAGGGCAACCAGGCGCGCTACACCAGCCTGGTGGCCGACGTGTCCGGCGTCGTCACTGCCGTCGAAGCCGAAGTGGGGCAGGTGGTCGGCTCGGGCACGCCCGTGGTCCGCATCGCCGCCGACGGTCCGCGCGACGTGGTGTTCGCGGTGCCGGAAGACCAGGTGCTGGGGGTGCGTCCCGGCACCGAGGTGTCCGTGCGCCTGTGGGCCGGCAACGGGGCGCTGCAGGGGCGCATCCGCGAGGTCGCGGCCAGCGCCGACCCGGTGACGCGCACCTACCCGGTGAAGGTCTCGCTGGAGCCGCGCGCGCAGCCGCCGCTGGGTGCCACGGTCACCGTGGTGCCGCAGGTGCCGCACGAAGCCGGCGCGCAGGCCATCAAGATCCCCACCAGCGCCTTGCGCCAGGAAGGCCAGGGCAGCGCGGTGTGGGTGCTGGAACGCGAGTCGATGACGGTGCGCTCGCAGCCCGTGGAAGTGGCCACCGCGGATGGCAACGACGCCGTGATCGCGGCCGGCCTGCAGCCGGGCATGCAGATCGTGACCGCGGGCGTGCACGTGCTCGCCCCGGGCCAAAAGGTCACCGTGTGGCAGGAGAAGACCTCCGCCGCTCCCGCCCTCGCGACCCAGCAGCCCGCCACGCCGGCCGCCGGCGCCGCGCAGGCCGCCACGCTGACTTCCCGCTGAGGCCGCCATGAGCGACAAGGACCAGGGAGCGCGCTTCAACCTCTCGCGCTGGGCCCTCGAGCACCCCGCGCTCACGCGCTACCTGATGGTGGTGCTGATGCTGCTGGGCGCCGCGGCCTACTTCCAGCTGGGGCAGGACGAGGATCCGCCCTTCACCTTCCGCGCGATGATCATTCGCGTGTTCTGGCCCGGCGCCACCGCGCAGCAGGTGGCCGAGCAGGTGACCGACAAGATCGAGCGCACGCTGCAGGAGGTGCCTTACTCCGACATCATCCGCAGCTACTCCAAGCCCGGCGAAACGCTGGTGGTGCTGCAGATCAAGGATTCCTCCCGCGCCGCCGACGTGCCGCAGGTCTGGTACACGGTGCGCAAGAAGATCGGCGACATGCGCGGCACGCTGCCGGCCGGCGTGGTCGGGCCCTTCTTCAACGACGAATACGGCGACGTCTATGGTGTGATCTACGCGCTGGAAGCCGACAACGGCTACAGCTACGCCGAGGTCAAGACCTTCGCCGACGACGTGCGCCAGCAGCTGCTGCGCGTGCCCGACGTGGCGAAGGTGGAACTGTTCGGCGTGCAGGACGAGAAGCTGTACGTCGAGATCTCGCAGAAGCGCCTGGCGCAGCTGGGTCTGGACCTCAACCAGGTGCTGCAGCAGTTGCAGCAGCAGAACGCGGTGGAATCCGCCGGTGCGGTGCAGACGCCGCTGGAGGTGGTGCAGGTGCGGGTGGCGGGCCAGTTCCAGGCCGTCGACCAGCTGCGCGCCATGCCGATCCGCGGCGCCAGCGGCAACCAGCTGCGCCTGGGCGACATCGCGGAGGTGCGGCGCGGCTACGTCGATCCGCCGCAGGTGAAGGTGCGCCACGGCGGGCGCGAGGTGATCGCGCTGGGCGTGTCCATGGCCAAGGGCGGCGACATCATCCGCCTGGGCGGCGAGCTGAAGGCCGCAGTCGGCCGCATCGACGACGACCTGCCGGCGGGCATCCGCCTCGTGCAGGTGCAGGACCAGCCCAAGGTGGTGTCCACCTCGGTGGGCGAGTTCGTGAAGGTGCTGATCGAGGCCGTGGTGATCGTGCTGGCGGTCAGCTTCATCAGCCTGGGCCTGCACAAGCGGCCGGAGCCGGGCCTGCCGCTGTGGAAGCGGTGGACCGTCGACATGCGCCCCGGCCTGGTCGTGGGCATCACCATCCCGCTGGTGCTTGCGGTGACCTTCCTCGCGATGCACTACTGGGGCATCGGGCTGCACAAGATCTCGCTCGGCTCGCTGATCATCGCGCTGGGCCTGCTGGTGGACGCCGCCATCATCGCCGTGGAGATGATGGTGCGGAAGATGGAGGAGGGCTACGACAAGGTCCGCGCCGCCACCTTCGCCTACGAGGTGACGGCCATGCCCATGCTCACGGGCACGCTGATCACCGCGGCGGGCTTCCTGCCGATCGGCATGGCGAGGTCCACGGTGGGCGAGTACACCTTCGCGATCTTCGCGGTGACGGTGATCGCGCTGGTGCTCAGCTGGCTCGTCTCGGTCTTCTTCGTGCCCTATCTCGGCACGCTGCTGCTCAAGGCCAAGCCGGTTTCCGCGGAGCACCACGAGCACTTCGACACCCCGTTCTACCGGCGCTTCCGCCGCGCCGTGGACTGGTGCGTGGAGCATCGCTGGCTCACCATAGGCGCGACGCTGCTCACCTTCGCGCTGGGCATCGCGGGCATGGGCCAGGTGCAGCAGCAGTTCTTCCCCGACTCCAGCCGGCCCGAGATCCTGGTGGACCTGTGGACGCCGGAGGGCACCTCCTTCGCCGCCAGCGAGGAGGTGGCCAAGCGCTTCGAGCAGCGCCTGCTGCGCATGGACGACGTCGCCGGCGTGACCACCTGGGTGGGCTCCGGCGTGCCGCGCTTCTACCTGCCGCTGGACCAGATCTTCCCGCAGAGCAACGCCTCGCAGCTGATCGTGCAGCCGAAGGACCTGGCCACGCGCGAGAAGCTGCGGCGCGAACTGCCCGCGTTGCTGGCGCAGGAATTTCCGGAGGTGCGCGCCCGGGTGAAGCTGCTGCCCAACGGCCCGCCGGTCGCGTATCCGGTGCAGTTCCGCGTGATGGGGCCCGATCCGGTGGCGCTGCGCGCGCGCGCCGACGAGGTGAAGGAGGCGATGCGCAGGAGCCCCAACACGCGCGGCGTCAACGACAACTGGAACGAGTCGGTCAAGGTGCTGCGGCTGGAGGTCGACCAGGCCAAGGCGAGGGCGCTGGGCGTGACCAGCCAGTCGATCGCGCAGGCGAGCCGCACCATCCTCGCCGGCACGCCGATCGGGCAGTACCGCGAGGGCGACAAGCTGATCGAGATCGTGCTGCGCCAGCCGCTGGAGGAGCGCAACGCGATCACGGACATCGCCAACGCCTACCTGCCCACGGCCTCCGGCAAGTCCATCCCGCTGACGCAGATCGCCAAGCCGGTCTTCACCTGGGAGCCCGGCGTGATGTGGCGCGAAGGGCGCAACTACGCGATCACGGTGCAGGCCGACACGGTGGAAGGCCTGCAGGGCGCCACCGTCACCAACGAGCTGCTGCCGCAGCTGCGCGAGCTGGAGCGCGCCTGGCCGGCGGGCTACCGCATCCAGGTGGCGGGCACGGTGGAGGAAAGCGGCAAGGGCTCGTCCTCGATCGCCGCCGGCGTGCCGGTGATGCTGTTCCTCACCTTCACCCTGCTGATGCTGCAGCTGCAAAGCTTCAGCCGGGCGCTGCTGGTGTTCCTCACCGGGCCGCTGGGCATCGCCGGCGTGGCCGGCGCGCTGCTGCTGCTGGACCGGCCCTTCGGCTTCGTGGCGCTGCTGGGCGTGATCGCGCTGATGGGGATGATCCAGCGCAACTCGGAGATCCTGATCGACCAGATCGAGCAGGACCGCGCCCGCGGGGTGCCGACCTGGGACGCCATCGTGGAAGCCGCCGTGCGGCGCCTGCGGCCCATCGTGCTGACCGCGGCCGCCGCGGTGCTGGCGATGATCCCGCTGTCGCGGTCGGTGTTCTGGGGGCCGATGGCCGTGGCGATCATGGGCGGCCTGGTCGTGGCGACGGTGCTGACGTTGCTGGCGCTGCCGGCGATGTACGCGGCGTGGTTCCGCGTCAAGCGGCCCGGCGACGAGCCGGCACCGGCGGCGGGCGAGGGCGTCCCCAGCCCCGCCTGACGGGGTAAAATGCCGGCCTGCGGGCGGTCGGGGAGTCCTCGGCCGTCCGCTTTCCTTTCCGGGCCTGCGCGGGTGGCGAAATTGGTAGACGCACCAGGTTTAGGTCCTGACGCCTTCACGGGCGTGTCGGTTCGAGTCCGACCCCGCGCACCAGCCTCCTGAACGTTTCGCAACAGCCCGGCGCTGTGAGCGCCCGGCCGCCCTGCCTATACTCCGCGGATGAGCAGAGCAGGCCGCCAGGAGCCCCCGGAATTCCGTGCAAGTCTCTCCTGAAGCGTGCCTTCGGGCGCCGTCGGCGCGCCCTCCGCGTTGGGTCGCGATGCTGCTGGCGTTGTTGCTGGCCTGCAGCCTGGTGGCCGAGTACGTCCGCTGGGGACGCGCCGACGCGCCCGCCGTGCCGGCGCGACTCGCCCACGTGCAACCCGCCGCCGCCCCGCAGCTGAAGCTGGTGCGCCAGTCGTCCTCGCGCCTGGACGCGCCGCCGGGCGCGCCCTCGGCGCATGCCAGCGCGCTCGCCACGCTGCCGGGCGACGAGATGCTGGCTTTCTGGTTCGCGGGTTCGCGCGAGAGCGCGCCCGACGTGCAGATCTATTCCTCCCGCTGGTCCGGCGGGCACTGGGGCCCGACGCGCTCCGTCGCCGACCGGGCCAGCCTCGGCGAAGGGCTCGGCTTCGCGGTGCGCCGCATCGGCAATCCCACCGCCTGGGCCGCGCCGGACGGCACGGTGCACCTGTTCGTCGTCGCCACTGGACTGGGCGGCTGGGCCGCATCGCGCGTCGTGCACCTCGTCTCGGCGGACCGGGGCGACTCCTTCCAGGTGCGCCGCGTGCTGCCGATGTCGCCCCTTTTCAACACCAGCGTCATGGTGCGGACCACGCCGGTGGGGCTGTCCGACGGCGGCTGGTGGTTGCCGCTGTACTTCGAGCTGGGCAACCGCTATCCGCTGCTGATGTCCTTCGACGCCGCCGGCGAGCCGCGCTGGATCGCCCGCATCGGCGAGCGCACCTCCCTGATGCAGCCGGCCGTGATCGCCGTCTCGCCCACCGAGGTGCGCGCCTGGATGCGCGACGCCAGCGAGGAGCGGCGCATCCAGCAGGCGGTGAGCCACGACGGCGGCCTGAGCTGGGTGGACGTGCCGCCGCTGGACATGGTGAACGACAACACCTCGGTGGCGGCCCTGAAGCTGCACGAAGGGGGCTTCGTGCTGCTGCACAACATCGGCCCGGAAGGCTCCGCCGCGCGCAACGTGCTGCGGCTGTCGGTGTCCGACGACGCGCACGCGTGGAAGCACGCCTTCGACATCGCCGTGGGCGACCCGCTGGACGAATATTCCTATCCGGGCGTGCAGCAGCTCGGGGACGAACTGCACGTGACCTTCACCGACCGCCGGCGCACCATCGCCCACCACGTCTACCGCATCCGCTACGGGGAGGGTGCGCGGTGACCCTGCCGGAACCCGCCCTGCAGATGTTCTACGCCCGCGCGGCCTGGGCCGTCGTGCTCTCGGCCGTGGTGGCCTCGGTCGCCGCGCGGCGCGGCAACCTGCCGCGCCCTGTACTCGTCGCACTGGTGCTGGCCTGCGCGCTGGCGCAGGCGCTGCCCGGCACCTGGGCGCCTTCGCACTGGCTGGGCCTGGCCTTCCAGGCGCCGGGGGCGTTCACGACCGCGCTGGCCACGCTGGTCCTGGGACGGCACTGGATGGGCCGTCCGCGCACGGGATTGCTGCCGTTGCCGCTGGCCGGAGTGCTGGCGGTCGCCGGCGCCTGGCTGTACCTGGATGCCAGCGGCTGGGTGGCGCACGGCGCCTACTACCTGGGCTTCACCCCGTTCAGCGCGCCGCTCTCCGCGCTGCTGCTGGCCGCGCTGTGCGTGCTGTGCATCGCGCGGGGGACCGCGGCCGGCACGGCCGGCGCGCTGTTCGCCGCGCTCGTTCTCTTCATGCTCCTGCGGCTGCCTACGGGCAACCTGTGGGACGCGCTGATCGACCCCTTCCTCTGGACCTGGGCCGTCCTGGGGTGCGCGATGGGCGCGG
>JAEZEB010000069.1 GCA_023438115.1 Pseudomonadota bacterium
CCACACGGCAGCGCACGGCCGGGCGCATGCGCGGCGCCAGCCGCTCGCCGACGCTGCCCGCGACGGCCAGCGGCAATCGGCCGCGAGGATCCACGGCGAGCGCCAGGTCTTCGATGGCCGTCGTGGCCTGCTGCAAGAGGCCGGCGGCGACGGGATCGCTGTCCTCGCATTCGAAGACGGCGCGCGCGAGCTGCGCGAATTCGAACTGGCCGGCCGTGGCGCACCAGGCCTGCAGGCTCTCGCGCTCGTCGCCGCAGTGCATCCACACGCGGCGCGCGAGCGGGCCGGGATTGGCGCGGCCGTCCATGGCGGCGAGCGCATGGCGCACCGCCCCCAGGCCGAGCCAGCCGCCGCTGCCTGCGTCATCCACGCGAAATCCCCATCCGCCCACTGTAGCGCGGCTGCCGTCGGCGCGGAGCGCTTCGGCGATGCTGCCGGTGCCCGCGATCACGATCGCGCCGGGTTGCCCGCCGTGCGCGCCGAGCAGCATTGCAAAGGAATCGGTCTCCGCTTCCAGCGCGGCAAAGCCGGGATCGGCGCCGAGGAAGGCCTCGCGCCAGGGCGCATGGCTCACGCCGGACAAGGCCGCGGCGAGCGCGCAACGCGACCACGGCGGCACCGCGACGCCGGCCGACGTGAAGGCGCGCCGGATGCTGTCCAGCACATTGCTCCAGGCCTGGGCCACGCCCTGCCCCAGGGCCGACGGGCCGGACGCGCCGCTTCCGATCACTTCCTCACCGACGGACCGCCGCACCAGCGCACGCGTGCCGCTGCCGCCGCCATCCACGCCGATGAGGTAGTCCGGCTTCAAGAAGTCATCCCTCCCTCGCTGGCTGTCCGTTGTTCCACGCTGGTTAGAACCCGGAGGCGCCGCCGAGTTGCAGCTCATCAGCCGAGGGTTTGCAACTAAGCTTGCGCCATGCCCGCACCGCTGCAGTTCCATTTCGACTTCATTTCGCCCTACGGCTACTTCGCGAGCCTGCGCATCGAAGAGCTTGCCGCGCGCCACGGCCGCACGGTCGAGTGGCGGCCCATGCTGTTGGGCGTGGCCGTGCTCAAGGTGATGGGCCTCAAGCCCCTGCTCGACACCCCGCTCAAGGGCGACTACATCCGCCACGACGTGCGGCGGCATGCGCGCCGGCACGGCATCCAGCTCGGCCGCGACCTGGCCGCGCCCGTCGGCAATCCGCTGCCCATGGCGCGCGCCTTCTGCTGGGTGCGCGAGCACCATCCACGGCTGCAGGCGGCGATGGCGCACGCCGTGTACCACGCGTACTGGGGCGAAGGACGCGATTTGTCGACGCCGGAAGCGGTGGGGAACATCGCACTGCCGGAGGGGTTGTCGGCCGCGGAAGTCGCCGCGGGCGCGGCGAGCGAGGAAGCCGCGCAGCTGCTGCGCGCGTCGGTGGATGCGGGCCTGCAGGCCGGCGTGTTCGGCTCGCCGACGGTGGTGGTGGACGGGGAATTGTTCTGGGGGTTCGACCGGCTGGGGGATGTGGAGGCGTGGCTGGAGACGGGTGGGTGGTAGATGGTGGGCAAGCGAGCTTGCCCACCCTACGAAGGCGGCCGTCGAATGCCGACGGCACCATGCCCCGCCGTAGGGTGGGCACCTCCGGTGCCCACCATCACCCCGCGAACCGGAACACCGTCTCCACCGCCACCGCGCCCAGCGCCTCCCGCAACCTGCGCTCCAGCGCCGCATCCGCCGCGCCCTGAACCGCCACCTCCGCCCGGCAACCGGCACCCCGCTCCGCCGCGGAAACCTGCAGCGCAACATCTCCCGCCACGGCCGCCAGCACTTCCTGCAGCTTCAGCTCCGTCGCGCGCACGCGCAGCGCCGGCTTGTAGACCTTGCCGACCGCCGTGGTCGGCAGCGCATCCAGAACCACCACGCGCCGCGGCACGGCCGGACGCTCGTACACGCGCGGCGCAACCTCGGCCAGCAGTGCCCGAGCGTCGACATTCGCGCCAGGCTTCAGCGTCACGAAGGCCGCCGGCACTTCGCCCGCGTGCGGATCGGGCTCGGCGACCACTGCGCACATCGCGACGGCGGGATGCGCGAGGAACGCGTCCTCCACCAGGCCCGGGTCGATGTTGTGCGAGCCGCGGATGATCACGTCCTTGGCGCGGCCGGTGACGTGCAGGTAGCCTTGCGCATCCAGGTGGCCGAGGTCGCCCGAGACGAGCCAGCCTTCCTCGAACATGCCCGCGTTGCGCGCCGCGTCGGTGTAGCCCGGGCTCACGTGCGGCCCGCGCAGCACCACGACGCCGGTTTCGCCCGCAGCGCAATCCTCCTGCAGCTGCGCGCGACCCGCGCGCCAGGGCACGATGCGCACTTCGCTGTACGGAAGCCGCAAGCCACACGATCCCGGCACGCGCGGCGCCGCGGCGGGCTCGATGGACACGAGCCCCGCGCACTCCGTCATGCCGAGGATGTTGCGCACGGCGATGCCGGTCGCGGCCTCGAAGCGCAGCGCAAGTTCGGTCGGGAGCGGCGATCCGCCGGTGTACGCCACCTGCACGCGCGAAATGTCCGCGTCCACCGGCAGGTTGCACAGGTTCGCGAGGATGGTCGGAACGCACGCGAGAGCCGTCACCTGCTCGCGCTCGCAGAACTTCCAGTAGTGGCGCAGGAAGGCCGCGTTGCGCATGCCGGTTGCCGTGGGCAGCACCTGCGCGCCGCCGATCGCCAGCAGCGCGAGGCCGTAGACGAAAGCACCGGCGACGTGGAACAGCGGAAAGCCGTTGATCTCCACCGTGCCTTCGTCGAAGCCGTAGAAGCGGTGCGCGAACCAGGAGGTGTGCGCCTCGTTGCCGTGCGTGTGCTGCACGAGCTTGGGCGCGCCCGTCGTGCCACCGGTGTGGAACAGCGCGCAGATGCGATCGGGCGCCAGCTGCGGATCGAAGGCGAGCGTGTCCGGCTCGCGCGCCAGCGCTTCCTCGAAGCCCGCGCCGATCGCAAGCACGGTGCGGCGCTCCAGGCCCGGCACCTTCTGCACCGCCGACCAGACGTCCAGCTCCGGATGCGGGCCGAGCACGACCACCACCTTCGCGCCGCTCGCATCGAGCAGCGCGGCGACGTGCTCCGGCTGCAGCATGAAGTTGATCGGGCAGGCGCGGCCCGCCACCTGCGCGCCCCACAACGCGTACTGCGTCGCGGGCACGTTGGGCGCAAGGATGGCTACGGAATCCTGCGGGCCGACGCCGAGCCGCCGGAACAGGTTGGCGGCGCGATGGATGTCCGCCAGCAGCTCGCGATAGGAGATGCGCTGCGGCGGTGTCGCGAGCTCGCCGTCGGCGAGCCAGGCGAAGGCCGTGCGTTCGCCGAAGCGCCCGGCCGCGCGGCGGATCAGGCCGTAGGTCGTGCGCTCGGGAATCGCTTCGTTGTAGGGCACGCGCTCCAGCGCCTCGATGTCCGCGAGGCAGCCGAAGGGCGTGCCTGCATTCATGCCAGTCCCAGCAACCGGACGGCGTTGCCCTTGAGGATGCCGGGCATCACCTCGGGCTTGAAGCCGGCCTCCTCGAAGTCCTTCATCCAGCGCTCCGGCGTGATCAGCGGATAGTCGCTGCCGAACAGCACGCGGTCCTTCAGCAGCGTGTTGGCGTACTGCACCAGCTGCTTGGGGAAGTACTTGGGGCTCCAGCCCGACAGGTCGATCCACACGTTGGGCTTGTGCGTCGCCACCGACAGCGCCTCGTCCTGCCAGGGGAAGCTGGGGTGCGCCATCACGATCTGCATGTCCGGGAAGTCGATCGCCACGTCGTCCAGGTGCATGGGGTTGCTGTATTCCAGCCGCAGGCCGCCGCCGCAGCGCATGCCCGAGCCGATGCCGCTGTGGCCCGTGTGGAAGATCGCGGGCATCTTGTGCGCGTTGATCACCTCGTAGATCGGCCAGGCCATCCTGTCGTAGGGATGGTAACCCTGCACCGTCGGGTGGAACTTGAAGCCCTTGATGCCTTCTTCCTTGATCAGGCGCTCGGCCTCGCGCGCGCCCATCTTGCCCTTGTGCGGGTCGATGCTGGCGAAGGCCATCATCATGTCGCTGTTCTCGCGCGCGGCGGCGGCGATCTCCTCGTTGGGGATGCGGCGGCGCCCCAGCTTGGATTCGCTGTCGACGGTGAACATCACCAGGCCGATCTTGCGCTCGCGGTAGTAGGCGACGGTCTCGGCGATCGTCGGCCGGCGGTTGCTGCGGAAGTACTTGTCCGCGGCACGGTCGTATTCCTCGCCGTAGTTGTCGAAGGGGTTCCAGCAGCTGACTTCGGCGTGCGTGTGCACGTCGATCGCGATGAGGTTCGCGTGGTCCATCTTGTCTCCGGATCGATGCACCACCTAGGGAAAACCCCGGGCGATGCGGGCTTGATTTGGTTATTGTTTATAACAAACAATCGCCCGACTCCGCAAACGCTTCCCATGACCGCACACCAAGATATCCAGTTCGAGATCGACGGCGAAGTCGCCATCATCCGGCTGAACCGCCCGTCCAAGCGCAATGCGCTTTCCGACGGCCTGATCCTCGGCATCCGCCGCACTTTCGAAACCCTGCCCTCCACCGTGCGCGCCGCCGTGCTGGATGGCGCGGGCGAGCATTTCTGCGCCGGCCTCGACCTGTCCGAACTGAAGGAACGCGACGCCGGCGCCGGCCTGCACCACTCGCGCATGTGGCATGCCGCGCTCGAGGAAGTGCAGTACGGCCCGGTCCCCGTGGTCGCCGCGCTGCACGGCGCGGTGGTCGGCGGCGGCCTGGAGCTCGCGTCGTCATGCCACATCCGCGTGGCCGACGAGACCACCTTCTACGCGCTGCCCGAAGGCGCGCGCGGCATCTTCGTGGGCGGCGGCGGCGCGGTGCGCATCCCGCGCCTGATCGGCGCGGCCCGCATGGCCGACATGATGATGACCGGCCGCG
>JAEZEB010000084.1 GCA_023438115.1 Pseudomonadota bacterium
CGGCCCGCCCGGGGCGCGGCCGGGGGGGTGGGGCCCCCCCCGGCCCGCGCCGAGCAGCTGTCACGTTCCAGCCGGCTCGGCGCCATCCTGCTCACCCGCAGCCTGGTCGGCAAGTTGCCGCCCGAGGAACTGCAGCGCGTCACCTATGGCGTGCCCGCGCCGGACGGCAGCGAGGCGCGCGTTCTCTTCACCTTCGCGCGCCTCGAAGACATCGCTTCCCCTTCCACGGTGCCGGCCCGCTTCGCGGACCTGGCCGTGGCCGAACTCCTCGACCTCAAAACGACGAATCCAGAGCCCGGCGCCGCCGGCGCAGGCTGAAAGGACATCCCATGCGTTGGTTCAACACCAAAGATCTCCGCAGCAGCATCTACGCGCTCCTGAGCGTGGGCGTGCGCCAGCCCGCGGGCGGCGACGAGGCGACGCGGACGGAGCAGATCCGCCAGGTCATGCTGGGCCTGGTGGAACTCGATGGGAGCGAGCGCGCGGAGAAGCTGGCGCGGCGCATCCGCTACGCGGACCTGGAGGCGCTGTGGTTCATGCGGGGGGAGTTGATGGGGATGCTGGCCCGCACCCACGGCGAGATCGCCGCGCGCGAGCGCCTGGAGGGACTGAGTTCGCTGTTCGCCGACTTGCTGCCGAGCGGCCTGCGCTCGCGCCCGAGCCCGTTGAGCCGCGATTACCGCAACTCGCGCCCGTATCCCGACGAGGGCTGAGGCGGCGCGCCGGGAGGCCGCGCAAGGAAAGTCGCCGCGCCGGGTCCGGGGGGCACGCGGATTTCATACACTTCGCCCCTCGCTTGCCTTTTCCCGCCCTCTGGACGCCCGCATGAAGTTCCGTTTCCCCATCGTCATCATCGACGAAGACTACCGCTCGGAGAATACCTCCGGCCTGGGCATCCGCGCCCTGGCACAGGCCATCGAGGCGGAAGGCTTCGACGTGCTGGGCGTCACCAGCTACGGCGACCTGTCGCAGTTCGCGCAGCAGCAAAGCCGCGCCAGCGCCTTCATCCTGTCCATCGACGACGAGGAGTTCACCGCCGGGCCGGACGGCGTGGACACCGTCGTCCTGAACCTGCGCTCCTTCATCACCGAGGTGCGGCGCAAGAACCCCGACGTGCCGATCTACGTCTACGGCGAGACCAAGACCTCGCAGCACCTGCCCAACGACATCCTGCGGGAGCTGCACGGCTTCATCCACATGTACGAGGACACGCCGGAGTTCATGGCGCGCCACATCATCCGGGAGGCCCGCGCCTACCTGGAGGGCATCCAGCCGCCGTTCTTCAAGGCGCTGCTCGATTACGCCGAGGACGGCTCGTACTCCTGGCACTGCCCGGGACACTCCGGCGGCGTGGCCTTCCTCAAGAGCCCGGTGGGCCAGATGTTCCACCAGTTCTTCGGCGAGAACATGCTGCGCGCGGACGTCTGCAACGCGGTGGACGAACTCGGCCAGCTCCTGGACCACACCGGCCCGGTGGCGGCGGCCGAACGCAACGCGGCGCGCATCTTCAACGCCGACCACTGCTTCTTCGTCACCAACGGCACCAGCACCTCCAACAAGATGGTGTGGCACCACGAGGTGGCGCCGGGCGACGTGGTGGTGGTGGACCGCAACTGCCACAAGTCCATCCTGCACTCGATCATCATGACCGGGGCCATCCCCGTGTTCCTGAAGCCGACGCGCAACCACTTCGGGATCATCGGGCCGATCCCACAGAGCGAGTTCAGCCCGGAGGCGATCAAGGCCAAGATCAAGGCGAATCCGCTGCTCAGGGACGTCGATCCCGGGACGGTGAAGCCGCGCATCGTGACGCTGACCCAGTCGACCTACGACGGCGTCCTGTACAACACCGAGACCATCAAGGGCATGCTGGACGGCTACGTCGAGGCGCTGCACTTCGACGAGGCCTGGATCCCGCACGCGGCCTTCCATCCCTTCTACGGCAGCTTCCACGCCATGGGCAAGAAGCGCCCGCGGCCGCAGAAGTCGCTGGTGTACTCCACCCAGTCCATCCACAAGCTGCTGGCCGGCATCAGCCAGGCGAGCCACGTGCTGGTGCAGGACGCGGCGGAGAACAAGCTGGACCGGCACCTCTTCAACGAGGCCTACCTGATGCACACGTCCACCAGCCCGCAGTACGCGATCATCGCCAGCTGCGACGTGGCGGCCGCGATGATGGAGCCGCCCGGCGGCACCGCGCTGGTGGAGGAATCCATCATGGAGGCCCTGGACTTCCGCCGCGCCATGCGCAAGGTGGAACAGGAGTACGGCAAGGACTGGTGGTTCAAGGTCTGGGGCCCGGAGAAGCTGGCCGAGGAGGGCATCGGCCGCGCCGACGACTGGATCATCAAGGGCGAGGCCCGCACGGCCAAGTGGCACGGCTTCGGCAACCTGGCCGAGGGCTTCAACATGCTGGACCCGATCAAGTCCACCGTGGTCACGCCCGGCCTGGACCTGAACGGCAAGTTCGCCAAGACCGGCATCCCGGCCGCGATCGTCACCAAGTTCCTGGCGGAGCACGGCGTGATCGTGGAGAAGACGGGCCTGTACAGCTTCTTCATCCTGTTCACGATCGGCATCACCAAGGGGCGCTGGAACACGCTGCTGTCGGCGCTGCAGCAGTTCAAGGACGAATACGCCAAGAACCAGCCGATGTGGCGCATCCTGCCGGAGTTCTGCCAGCAGTTCCCGCGCTACGAGCGCATGGGCCTGGCCGACCTGTGCCAGTACGTGCACGAGATGTACGCCAAGTACGACATCGCGCGCCTGTCCACCGACATCTACCTGAGCGACCTGCAGCCGGCGATGAAGCCGAGCGACGCCTTCGCGCACATCGCCCACCGCAAGACCGAGCGGGTGGAGATCGACGACCTGGAAGGCCGCATCACCACCGCGCTGATCACGCCTTATCCCCCGGGCATCCCGCTGCTGATCCCGGGCGAGGTGTTCAACAAGCGCATCGTGGAATACCTGAAGTTCTCCCGCGCCTTCAACGAGGAGTGCCCGGGCTTCCAGACCGACATCCACGGCCTGGTGAGCGAGATGGACCCGCAGACCGGCAAGCTGCGGTACTACGCGGACTGCGTGAAGGAGTGAAAAAAAAGCGGCCCGCGGGCCGCTTTTTTGATCGGGAGGTGCCGAGCCCGCCGCAGCGGGAACGGCCCCGGATCACTCCTCCACCGCGATGGCCGTCTGGCTGAAGCCGCCGTCGACGTAGGTGATCTCCGCCGTCACGCCGGCGGCCAGGTCGCTCAGCAGGAAGGCGGCCACGTTGCCGACATCCTCGATGGTCACGTTGCGGCGCAGGGGCGAGGCGCTTGCCACGATGTTCAGCAGCTTGCTGAAATCCTTGATGCCGCTGGCCGCCAGGGTCTTGATCGGGCCGGCGCTCACGCCGTTGACGCGGATGCCCTTGGGGCCCAGCGCCCCGGCCAGGTAGCGCACCGAGGCTTCGAGCGAGGCCTTGGCCAGGCCCATGGTGTTGTAGTTCGGGATGACGCGCACCGCGCCCAGGTAGGACAGCGTCAGCAGGGCGGACTTGTCATTGAGGTAGGGCAGGGCGGCCTTGGCCATGGCCGGGAAGCTGTAGGCGCTGATGTCGTGCGCCACCTTGAAGGCCTCGCGCGACAGGCCCTCGAGGAAGTCGCCCGCGATCGCCTCGCGCGGGGCGAAGCCGATGCTGTGCACGAAGCCGTCGAACTTCGGCCAGGTGGCCGAAAGGTCCTGGAACAGCTTGTCGATCTGCGCGTCGTCGCCCACGTCGCAGTCGAAAACCAGATTCGAATCGAACTCTGCAGCGAATTCGGTGATCCGATCCTTGAAGCGCTCCCCCACGTAGCTGAAAGCGAGCTCGGCCCCCTGGGCACGGCAAGCCCGGGCGATGCCGTAGGCGATGGAGCGGTTGGACAGCACGCCCGTGATCAAGAATTTCTTGCCAGTGAGGAATCCCATGTCTCTCTCTTCGGTGAAAACTCGGCAGAATTGTCGCATGCGAGGTTCCACCTTATTGCTGGCCCTGGCGCTGAGCCCGGCCGCCTGGGGCGCCCACGGCTATGCGCTGTGGGGGGACCTGAAGTACCCGGCGGGCTTCCCGCATTTCGCCTACGTGAACCCGCAGGCGCCCAAGGGGGGCGAGCTGCGGCTGGTGAGCAACCTGCGGGTGTCCACCTTCGACAAGTACAACCCGTTCACGATCAAGGGCAACGCGCCCGCCTACCTTTCCGGCTTCCTCTTCGATTCGCTGCTCTCGGGCGCGCTGGACGAAACCGGCTCCGGCTACGGCCTGCTGGCCGAGGACGTGGAGGTGCCGCCCGACGGCCTGTCGGCCACCTTCCGCCTGCGGCGCGAGGCCCGCTTCCACAACGGCGACCCCGTGCTGGCCGCGGACGTGAAGCACACCTACGACACGCTCATGGGGCCGCACACCTCGCCGGCCTACAAGACCGTGCTGGCGGACGTGGACGGCGTCGATGTCCTGGACGCACGGACCGTGCGCTTCCGCTTCAAGCGCCTGAACCGCGAACTGCCGCTCACCGTGGGCGGCCTGCCGATCTTCAGCCGCAAGTGGGGCATGGAGAACGGCAAGGCCAAGCCCTTCGACCAGGTGGTGATGGACACCCCGATCGGCAGCGGCCCGTACAGGATCGGCCCGGTGCGCTTCGGCAAGGACATCACCTACGTGCGGGACCCGGAATACTGGGCGCGCGACCTGAACGTGCGGCGCGGCTCGGCCAACTTCGACCGCGTCACCGTCAAGATCTATAAGGACAACACCGCCAAGCTGGAGGCCCTCAAGGCCGGCGAGTTCGACCTCATGCGCTTCTTCTCCGCGGGCGACTGGGCGCGGCGCGTCGACGGGCGCAAGTTCAAGACCGGCGAGCTGGTCAAGGGCGAGTTCCGTCACAAGCTGCCGGCCGGTTTCCAGAGCTACGTGCTGAACACGCGCAACCCGAAGCTGCAGGACCCGCGGGTGCGCGAGGCGCTGGGCCTGGCACTGGACTACGAGTGGATGAACCGCCAGATGTTCTACGGCTCCTACCAGCGCGTGCGGGGGCTGTTCATGAACACGGACTGCCAGGCGGACGGCACGCCGTCGCCCGAGGAACTCGCGCTGATGGAGCCCTGGCGCGGGAAGATCCCCGAGGCGGCCTTCGGCCCCATGTACGAGCCGCCGCGCACCGACGGCGACAAGACCCTGCGCGACAACCTGCGGCGCGCGCGCGACCTGCTGAAGCAGGCCGGCTGGGAAGTGCGCGACGGCGCCCTGCGCAACGCCAAGGGCGAACCCCTGGTGCTCGAATACCTGGACAGCAACGAAGGCAGCGCGCGGACGGTCACGCCCTGGGCGCGCAACCTCGAAAAGCTCGGCATCACGCTCAACTTCCGCCCGGTGGACTTCGCGCTGTACCAGCAGCGCCTGCAGAAGTTCCAGTTCGAGATCACTTCCATCGCCTATGCGGGAACCCACACGCCCGGCCAGGAGTACGCCGACATCTTCGGCAGCAAGGCCGCGGACACGGAGGATTCGGGGAACCTCGCCGGGGTGAAGAGCCCGGCCGTGGATGCGCTGCTGCGCGAGATGACGGGCGCGCGCACCAAGCAGGACCTGCTGCCCGCCTGCCGCGCGCTGGAGCGCGTGATCGCCCATTCGCACTACCTGATCCCGCAGTGGACCGCCGGCACGCACCGCATCGCGTACAACGCCTGGCGGCTGCAGCCCACGGAGCAGATGCCGCCCTACGCCTCGGGCGAGGCCTGGGCGATCGACACCTGGTGGGCCAGGCCTGGAGCGGCGCTGTAGATGGCCGCGTACGTCCTCAAGCGCCTGCTGCTGATGCTGCCCACGCTGCTGGGCGTGCTGCTGATCACCTTCATCGTCACCCAGTTCGTGCCGGGCGGACCGGTGGAACAGTACCTGGCCGAGGCGCGCGCCGGCACCGGGGGCGCGGAAGGCGGCGGCCTGGCCTACCGCGGCGACCAGGGCGTGGACCCCAAGCGCATCGAGGAGATCAAGGCGCTCTACGGCTTCGACAAGCCGGCGCACGAGCGCTTCTTCCAGATGCTGGGGCAGTACGCGCGCTTCGACCTGGGGCGCAGCTTCTTCCAGAACAAGGACGTCTGGGAGCTGATCCGCGAAAAGATGCCGGTGTCCATCAGCCTGGGCCTGTGGACCTTCTTCATCAGCTACCTCATAGCCGTCCCTCTCGGCGTGGCCAAGGCCGTGCGGGCCGGATCGCGCTTTGACTTGGCCACCACGCTGCTGGTGCTGGTCGGCTACGCAATCCCGGGCTTCGTGCTGGGCGTGGCGCTGCTGGTGATCTTCGGTGGCCAGCTCGGGTGGTTCCCCCTGCGCGGGCTGACCTCGGGCAACTGGGAGGAGCTGAGCTGGGCGGGCAAGGTGGTCGACTACCTGTGGCACATCGCGCTGCCGGTGACGGCGATGGTGGTGGGCAGCTTCGCGGTGACGACCATGCTGACCAAGAACTCCTTCCTGGAGGAGATCCGCAAGCAATACGTGCTGACGGCCCGCGCGAAGGGCCTGGACGAGCGCCGCGTGCTGTGGAAGCACGTGTTCCGCAACGCGCTGATGCCGATCATCGCCGGCTTCCCGGCCGCCTTCCTGGGCGCCTTCTTCACCGGCTCGCTGCTGATCGAGACGCTGTTCTCGCTGGACGGCCTGGGCCTGCTGAGCTACGAGAGCGTGATCCGCCGCGACTATCCCGTGGTGCTGGGAACGCTGTATTTCTTCACCTTGCTGGGCCTGATCACGAAGCTGATCAGCGACCTCATGTACGTCTGGGTGGATCCCCGTGTCAAATTTGACTGACCCCCCCGAAGCGGCCTTCGGCCGCCTCCCCCCGGAGGGGGGCGCGGTCAGCGGCCCGGCAAAGCCGGTTCCGCGACCGCCCGCGAAGGGAGAGCCGGCCGCGGCGTGGGTGCACGTCTCGCCCGCGCGCCGCGCCTGGCGGCGCTTCCGCAAGAACCGGCTCGGCTTCTGGAGCCTGGTGCTCTTCGCCACGCTGGTGGTGCTGAGCCTGTTCGCGGAAGTGCTGTCCAACGACAAGCCGCTGGTGGTGCGCTACGAGGGCGCGTTCTACTTCCCGCTGGTGAACAGCTATCCGGAGACCACCTTCGGCGGCGACTTCCTCACCGAGACCGACTACCACGACCCGTTCATCAAGGAACAGCTCGCCAAGGGCGACAACTGGGCGGTGTATCCGCTCAACTCCTATGGCCCGAAGACGCTGAACTACTTCGCGAAGGAGCCGAATCCCTCGAAGCCCACGCGCGAGAACCTGCTGGGCACCGACGACCGCGGCCGCGACATGCTGGCGCAGCTGATCTACGGTTTCCGCCTGAGCGTGCTGTTCGCGCTGGCGCTCACGGCCATCGGCGTGGTGATCGGCGTGGTGACGGGCGCGATCCAGGGTTTCTTCGCCGGCCGCACCGACCTGGCCTTCCAGCGCTTCATCGAGATCTGGGACTCGATGCCGGAGCTGTACCTGCTGATCATCTTCAGCGCCATCTTCGCCCCCAGCGTGGCGCTGCTGCTGATCCTGCTGTCGCTCTTCGGGTGGATGGGCCTGTCGCAGTACGTGCGCGCCGAGTTCCTGCGCAACCGGCAGATGGACTACGTGCGCGCCGCCAGGGCGCTGGGCGTGGGCAACGGCCGGATCATGTGGAAGCACATCCTGCCCAACAGCATGACCCCGGTGATCACCTTCCTGCCGTTCCGCATGAGCGCGTCCATCCTGGCGCTGACCTCGCTGGACTTCCTGGGCCTGGGCGTGCCGCCGGGAACGCCATCCCTGGGCGAGCTGCTGAGCCAGGGCAAGAACAACATCGACGCCTGGTGGATCTCGCTGTCGACCTTCGCCGTCCTGGTCATGACGCTGCTGCTGCTGACCTTCATGGGCGACGCGCTGCGGGACGCGCTGGACCCGAGAAAGGCCGACGCTTGACCATGCAGGAACAAAAGGTGCCGCTGCCGCCCTTGCTGGAGGTGAAGGACCTGCGCGTCGCCTTCGGCGGCAAGGAGGTGGTGCACGGCGTCGATTTCTCGATCGCGCCCGGCGAGAAGCTGGCGCTGGTGGGTGAATCCGGCTCCGGCAAGACGGTGACGGCCCTCAGCCTCGTTCGGCTGGTGCACAACGCGCGCATCACCGGTTCCGCCCGATTGACCCAGCCGCAGGGCGCCCCGGTCGAACTGCTGCAGGCGTCCGAGCGCGAGTTGCTGCGCATCCGCGGCGACGACATCGCGATGATCTTCCAGGAGCCGATGACGGCTCTCAACCCGGTCTACACGATCGGCGACCAGGTGGCCGAGGTGCTGCAGGTCAAGCAGGGCCTGAGCGCCCGGCAGGCCTGGGATGGCGCGGTCGAGGCGCTGGCCGCCACCGGCATCCCGGAGCCTGCGCGCCGCGCCGCGAGCTATCCGCACCAGCTCTCCGGCGGGCAGCGCCAGCGCGCCATGATCGCCATGGCGCTCGCCTGCCGGCCGCGCCTGCTGCTGGCGGACGAGCCGACCACCGCGCTGGACGTCACGCTGCGCGGCCAGATCCTGGACCTGTTGTCGGACCTGCAGCGCCAGAGCGGCATGGCCGTGCTCATGATCACGCACGACCTGAACCTGGTGCGGCGCTTCGCCGACCGCGTGGCGGTCATGGAAGGCGGCCACCTGGTGGAGGAGGGGCCGGTCGGCCGCGTCTTCCAGCAGCCGGAACACCCTTACACCCGCAAGCTCATCGAGAGCCGGCCCGCGCGCGACGTGCAGCCGCCGGGGACGGGCGAGGCGCCCGTGATGCGCGCGCGCGCCATGCAGGTCAGCTATCCGGTGCCCATCCCGGGCTTCCGCGGCTGGTTCCGCAAAGGCCGCTTCGTCGCCGTGCAGGGCGCCGAGTTCGAGGTGCCGCCCGGCGGCACGCTGGGCATCGTCGGCGAATCCGGCTCGGGCAAGTCCACCATGGCGCTCGCGGCCCTGGGCCTGGTCCCGCACGAGGGCGAGCTGTCGGTCGTGGGCCAGCAGTGGGGGCCGGACAGCACGCGCAACCGCGGCATCCGGCGGCTGGTGCAGGTGGTGTTCCAGGACCCCTTCTCGTCCCTCTCGCCGCGGATGACGGTGGAGGAGATCGTCGGCGAGGGCCTGCTGGTGCACGAGCCGGAGCTCGACCTGGACCAGCGGCGCGAGCGCGTGGTCCGCGTTCTGGAGGAGGTAGGCCTCACCGAAGCGCAGTTCCCGGGCCTGCTGGGGCGCTATCCGCACGAATTCTCGGGCGGGCAGCGCCAGCGCCTGGCGATCGCGCGGGCCCTGATCGTCCAGCCCCGGCTGCTGGTGCTGGACGAGCCCACCAGCGCCCTGGACGTGACCATCCAGCAGCAGGTCTTGAAATTGCTGCAGCGGCTGCAACGTGAGAGGGGCCTCGCGTACCTGCTGATCACCCACGACGTGGACGTGATCCGCGCCATGGCCCACGAGGTGCTGGTCATGAAGGACGGCCGGGTGCTCGAGGCGGGCCCCGTCGACGAGGTCCTCGGCCGGCCGAAGGACCCGTACACGCGAACCCTGGTGGCAGCCGCCGCCTGAGCTGCCGGAACCAGCGCCCCGAACCTTGCGAGAAGAGGCTTCGCGCGCTACAATACCGGCTTCACGACCAAACGGGCGGGTACCAACCGCCCGTTTTTTTTGGCTGATCGACTTACCGAACTTGGCACTACAGGAAATCGTCGCGCAAACCGTGGCCGGACTCGGCTACGAACTGGTGGAGCTGGAACGCTCCGCAGGGGGCACGCTTCGCGTGACGATCGACTTCCCGTGGCAGCCGGGGGAGGAGAAGTCCGTGAATGTCGAGGATTGCGAGCGCGTCACGCGCCAACTGCAATACACGCTGGAAGTCGAAGAGGTCGACTACAAGCGGCTGGAGGTGTCGTCGCCCGGCATCGACCGGCCGCTGCGCTCGGAACGTGACTTCGAGCGCTTCGCCGGCGAGGTCGTCGACATCACGCTGAAGGCGCCGATGGGCGCGGCGGCGGCCGGCCAGGTGGCCGCCAACCGCCGCAAGTTCCGCGGCACGCTGGAGAAGGCCGAGGCCGGCTGGCAGCTCACCTGGAGCGACGAGCCGGAGGTCAAGCCGGGGCAGAAGCCGGCGCGCAAGAAAAAGGGAGAGCCGTCGTTGCACGTGCTCGGGTTCACGCTGGACGAGATCAAGGATGCCCGTCTGGCGCCGATTGTGGATTTCAAGGGGCGCCGACGCGCCGGGGTTCAGGAGCAGGGTTTATGAATCGCGAACTGTTGATGCTGGTGGATGCCATCTCGCGCGAGAAGAACGTCGAGCGCGACGTCGTGTTCGGCGCGGTGGAAGCCGCCCTCGCGCAGGCGACCAAGAAGCTGTACCAGGGCGAGGTGGACATCCGCGTCGCGATCGACCGCGACACCGGCGACTACGAGACCTTCCGCCGCTGGCTGGTGGTGCCCGACACCGCGGGCCTGCAGAACCCCGACGCCGAGGAACTGCTGATGGACGCGCAGGAACGCGTGCCGGACGTGGAAGAGGGTGAGTACATCGAGGAAGGCGTCGAGTCGCTGCCGATCGGCCGCATCGGCGCCATGGCTGCCAAGCAGGTGATCCTGCAGAAGATCCGCGACGCGGAGCGCGAGATGCTGCTGAACGACTTCATGTCGCGCGGCGACAAGATCTTCGTGGGCACCGTCAAGCGCATGGACAAGGGCGACATCATCGTCGAGAGCGGCCGCGTCGAAGGGCGTTTGCGCCGCGGCGAGATGATCCCCAAGGAGAACCTGCGCAACGGCGACCGCGTGCGGGCCATGATCATGGAGGTGGACCTGACGCTGCGCGGCGCGCCCATCATCCTGTCGCGCTCCGCCCCCGAGTTCATGATCGAGCTGTTCCGCCAGGAAGTGCCCGAGATCGAGCAGGGCCTGCTGGAGATCAAGAGCTGCGCCCGAGACCCCGGCTCGCGCGCCAAGATCGCCGTGGTCTCGCATGACAAGCGCGTCGACCCCATCGGCACTTGCGTGGGCGTGCGCGGCTCGCGCGTCAACGCCGTCACCAACGAACTGGCCGGCGAGCGCGTGGACATCGTGCTGTGGTCCGAGGACCCGGCGCAGTTCGTGATCGGCGCGCTGGCGCCCGCGAACGTCACGTCGATCGTCGTCGACGAGGAGAAGCACGCCATGGACGTGGTGGTCGACGAGGAGAACCTCGCCATCGCCATCGGCCGCGGCGGCCAGAACGTGCGGCTCGCCTCCGAGCTCACGGGCTGGAAGATCAACATCATGGACGCCAACGAGTCGGCGCAGAAGCAGGCCGAGGAGCAGTCCACGCTGCGCGCGTTGTTCATGGAGAAGCTGGACGTCGACGAGGAGATCGCCGACATCCTGATCGTCGAGGGTTTCACGAGCCTGGAGGAGGTCGCCTACGTGCCGCTCCAGGAAATGCTCGAGATCGAGTCCTTCGACGAGGACACGGTCAACGAGCTGCGCGCCCGCGCCAAGGACGCCCTGCTGACGATGGAGATCGCCCGCGAGGAGAGCGTCGAGGAGGTCTCGCAGGACCTGCGCGACCTCGATGGCCTCAATCCCCAGCTGATCGCCCAGCTCGCCGAGAACGGCGTGCACACCCGCGACGACCTGGCCGACCTGGCCGTCGACGAACTCACGGACATCACTGGCCAGTCCGCGGAAGAGGCCAGGACCCTGATCATGAAAGCGCGCGAGCACTGGTTCAACCAGCCCGCGGCCGCTTCGGCCCACGAGTGATGGGAGGAGCCAAGAACATATGTCGAGTACCACCGTCGCCGAGTTCGCCAACGAACTCAAGAAATCGACCGAGACGCTTCTGGAACAGCTGAAGAGCGCCGGCGTGGCCAAGTCCGCGCCCACCGATTCGCTGACCGAGGCTGACAAGCAGAAGCTGCTGGGCTACCTGCAGGCCAGCCACGGCACGGCCACGCCCGAGCGCAAGAAGATCACCCTGGTGAAGAAGTCCACCAGCGAGATCAAGCAGGCCGACGCCACCGGCAAGGCGCGCACGATCCAGGTGGAAGTGCGCAAGAAGCGCACCTTCATCAAGCGTGACGAGGGCGCAGACACCGCCGTGGTCGAAGCGCCCGAGGCCGCCCAGCCGCCGCAGCCCTCCGGTCCGGACGAGGCCGAACTCGCCCGCCGCGAGGAGGAAGCGCGCCGCCAGGCCGAGCTGATCCGCCGCCAGGAAGAGGAACTCGCCGCCAAGCGCCGCGAGCGCGAGGAAGCGGAAGCCCGCCAGCGCGCCGAGGAAGAGGCGCGTGCGGCCGCCGAGAAGCTGCGCGAGCAGGAAGCCGAGGCGCGTGCGGAGGCGTATTCCGCTGCCAAGGAAGGCGCGACCGCCGCCAAGGCCGCGGAAGCCGAAGCCGCCCAGGCCGTCGCCAAGGCGCAGGCCGAGGCGCGCGAGAAGGCCGCCGCCGAAGCGCGCGAAAAGGCCGCCGCGGAATCCAAGGCGCGTGCCGAAGAAGAAGCTGCGCGCGCCCGCGACCTGCAGGAGCGCCGCCGCAAGGCCGAGGCCGAAGCCGCCGCCATCCGCTCGATGATG
Organism: Pseudomonadota bacterium; assembly: GCA_023438115.1. Lineage (GTDB taxonomy): Bacteria > Pseudomonadota > Gammaproteobacteria > Burkholderiales > Burkholderiaceae_C > Ramlibacter. The sequence continues at coordinate 12,585 of JAEZEB010000084.1, forward strand.
GCCCAGCCCAAGAAGGTGCTGGTGGCCAAGAAGCCGGAAGAAGCCAAGCCCGCCGCCAAGACCGAAGCCGGCAAGCCCGCCGTCAAGGGCACGCTGCACAAGCCGGCAACGGGCGCCCCGCGCCCGGGCACGGGTGCGCCCGCGCCGTCCGGTCCCGGATCCGGCAAGGAAGTCAAGTCGGCCAAGCTGTCTTCCAGCTGGGCCAACGATCCTTCGAAGAAGAAGGAGATCAAGACCCGCGGCGACACGTCCGGCGGCGTCGGCCGCAACTCGTGGCGCGGCGGACCGCGCGGCGGCCGCAGGGATCACCGCGACCGCGACGACCACGCCCAGCAGCAGCCGCAGGAGCAGCGCGTCATCGAGGTGCACGTGCCCGAGACCATCACGGTCGCCGAGCTCGCGCACAAGATGGCCGTGAAGGCCTCGGAAGTGATCAAGGCGCTCATGAAGATGGGCCAGCTGGTCACGATCAACCAGTCGCTGGACCAGGACACGGCCATGATCGTGGTCGAGGAAATGGGCCACAAGGCCGTGACGGCCGCCCTGGACGACCCGGAAGCGTTCACCGAGGAAGAAGTGAACCAGCAGGCCGGCGAGGCGCTCCCGCGCGCCCCGGTGGTCACCGTCATGGGCCACGTCGACCACGGCAAGACCTCGCTGCTGGACTACATCCGCCGCGCCAAGGTGGCGGCGGGCGAAGCCGGTGGCATCACGCAGCATATCGGCGCCTACCACGTCGAGACGCCGCGTGGCGTGATCTCTTTCCTGGACACCCCGGGCCACGAGGCGTTCACCGCCATGCGTGCCCGCGGCGCCCAGGCGACCGACATCGTCATCCTGGTGGTCGCGGCCGACGACGGCGTCATGCCGCAGACCAAGGAAGCCGTGAAGCACGCGAA
>JAEZEB010000228.1 GCA_023438115.1 Pseudomonadota bacterium
TTTAAATGGTAATTAAACGCGGCGGGGGACGGGCCCCGGCCTCGTCTCCGCCGTCGCGGCGGCGCCTTACTTCAGGGCAACGTTCTTGCCCGACGCGTCCTTGATCTCGGACGCCCACAGCTTGCGCACCTGCTCCTTCACGGAAGCGGGCATGGGCACGTAGTCGAGCTCGTCGGCGGTCTTGTCGCCGCTGCGGTAGGCCCAGTCGAAGAATTTCAGGGCGGCCGCGGCCTGCTCCGGCTTGTCCTGCTGCTTGTGCATCAGGATGAAGGTGGCGCTGGAGATGGGCCAGGACTTCGCGCCGGGCTGGTTGGTCAGGATCTGGTAGAAGCTCTTGTTCCAGTCCGCGCCGGCGGCGGAGGCCGCGAACGCCTCCGCGTTGGGGGCCACGAACTGGCCGTCGGCGTTCTGCAGCAGCGCGTAGGTCATCCTGTTCTGCTTGACGTAGGCGTACTCGACGTAGCCGATCGAGTTGGGCAGGCGGCCGACGAAGGCGGCGACGCCCTCGTTGCCCTTGCCGCCGGCGCCCGTGGGCCAGTTGACGGCGGTGCCTTCACCGACCTTGTCCTTCCACTCGGCGTTCACCTTGGAGAGGTAGTTGGTGAAGCCGAAGGTGGTGCCGGAACCGTCGGCGCGGCGCACCGGCGCGATCGCGGCGTCGGGCAGCTGCAGGCTGGGGTTCAGCGCCTTGATGGCGGCGTCGTTCCACTTGGTGATCTTGCCCAGGTAGATGTCGCCGAGCACCTGCCCGTTCAGGCGCAGCTGGCCGGGGGCGATGCCCTTGATGTTGACCACGGGCACCACGCCGCCGATGACGGTGGGGAACTGCACGAGGCCCTTTTTCGCGAGGTCCTCGTCCTTCAGCGGCGCGTCGGAGGCGCCGAAGTCGACGGTCTTGGCCTCGATCTGCCGCAGGCCCGCGCCGGAGCCCACCGATTGGTAGTTGATGCGCGAACCGGTGGCCTTGTGGTAGTCCGAGGCCCACTTGGTGTACAGGGGCGCCGGGAAGCTGGCACCGGCACCGGTCACGTCCTGGGCGGCGGCCAGGCCGCTGAAGGCCAGGGTCGCCAGGGCGGCGGTCGCCATGCGGAAGCTGGAGTTCATCGAATCACCTCTCTCTGGGTTGGGGGTCTACCGTGGACTCTAGGCAGCGTTCGTGACAGCTCCGTGACACCCCCTCGAAATCCCGCATCGCCCCGTCCCGCGCGAGCTGCGCGCGGATGAGGCGTCATGCGGTCGTCACGAAACCGTCACGAAACCGTCACGCGCCCGTCACGACCGCTTCCTAGGCTGGCGCGACCTTTCGCACGCTCCCGCGGCCGCACGCCTCCATGCCGACCTACTTCGCCGCCCTGCGCCGCCGCCAGTTCCTGGCCGCGGGCGCTGCTTCCGTCCTGCCCCTGCCCGCCCTGGCCCAGGGCCGCCACGACGGGCGGCCCCTCACGATCGTCCAGCCCTTCGACGCCTCGCCCGCGGAACAGGATGTCTCCAAGGACTTCCTCGCGGGCGCGCGTGCGGCCTGGCAGGAGATCAACGGCCGCGGCGGAGTGCAGGGTCGCGCGGTGCAGCACGTCGCGCTGGAAACCGACGGCACGGCCGAAGGCGTACAGCGCGCCTGCCGCGCGGCCCTGGGCGACCCGGCCTGCGTGGCGCTCAGTGGCAGCGTCGGCAACGCCGTGGCGGTGCACGCCACGCAGGCCCTGGCGCGCGAGGAAGAAGCCATCGCGCACGCGGCGCCCTGGCTGCAGGCCGGCGGCGCGGCCATCGATGCGCACACTTTCCCGATCTTCGCCGGCCGGCGCGAACAGATCGCGCACGCGCTGAAGTCGCTGGCCGTGATGGGTGTCCAGGAGGTCGGCGCGGTGTTCGCCTCGCAGGCGGCCGAGCCGTACCGGCGCGAGGTGGCGGACAGCGCCGCCGCGGCGGGACTGAAGCTGTCCGTCTACCGGGCCGAAGGCGATCTCGTGCGGCTGGGCCAGCGGCTCGGCCCCGCCTCGCCGGCGCTGCTGCTGTTCCTGGGCGGGACGCCGGAACTGGTGCAGTTCACCCAGGGCCTGGAGCGCCAGGCGCGCCAGCGCTACGTGATCGCGCTCGGCGAGGTCAACCTGCAGACCGTGCTGCAGATGGGAGGCGGACGGGCCATCCCGATCATCGCGACCCAGCCCGTGCCGCACGTAGGCGCATCGCTGCCGGTCGTGCGCAGCTACCGCGTGGCGATGGCGCGCCTGTTCGACGAACCGCCATCGGCGCTGAGCCTGGCCGGCTACATCGCGGCGCGCTACACCTTCGAGGTGCTCGCATCCGTGGACGCGCCGCTCACGCGCGCCTCGGCGCTGGCCGCGTTCCAGCGCCGCGCCACCCTCGATGTCGGCGGCTACCGCGTGCGCTTCGACGAACAAGGACGCAGCGCCGGCTTCGTCTCGCAGAGCATGCTCACCGCCGACGGCCGCGTGGTCGGCTGAGGCTGGCCATGCGCCATGAACCCGCACCCGGGTGCTATGCTGGCCCGACGTCCCCTGTTCCCCGCATGCGCAACGGTACCCTGCTCGCCGCCGTCGATCTCGGCTCCAACAGCTTCCGCCTCGAGATCGGCCGCGTCGGCGAAGGACTGGTGCAACGGGTCGAATACCTGAAGGAGACCGTAAGGCTGGGCAACGGGCTCGACGAAGCCGGCCACCTGCGGCCCGAGGCCATGGAGCGCGGCTGGGCGTGCCTCGCCCGCTTCGGCGAGCGGCTGGCCGGTTTCGATGCGGCGCACGTACGGGCCGTGGCCACCCAGACGCTGCGCGAGGCGCGCAACCGCGAAGCCTTCCTGCGGCGCGCGCACGCGGTCCTCGGCTTCCCCCTCCACGTGATCTCCGGGCGCGAGGAAGCGCGCCTGATCTACCAGGGCGTCGCGCACCTGCTGCCCGCGTCCACGGAGAGGCGGCTGGTGGTGGACATCGGCGGCCGCTCCACCGAACTGATCCTGGGCCAGGGCACGCAGGCCACGGCGACGGAGAGCTTCGCCGTCGGCAGCGTGGCCTGGTCGCTGCAGTACTTCCCCGACGGCCGCTTCGGCACCGAGGCCTTCGAGCGCGCCGGCATCGCCGCGCAGGCGGTGCTGGAGGAAGCGCTAGCGCAATACGCCCCCGGCAGCTGGGACGTGGCCTACGGCTCCTCGGGCACGACAGGCGCGGTCGCGGATGTCCTCGCCGCGTCCGGCCATCCGCCGGGCGTGGTCACGCTGGCGGGCTTGCAGTGGCTGCAGGACGAATTGCTGGCGGCGCGCAGCGCCGACCGCGTGCGCCTCGCGGGATTGAAGGACGATCGCCGTCCCGTGATCGGCGGAGGGCTGAGCGTGCTCCGCGCGGTGTTCGACATCCTCGGCCTGGAGCGCATGCAGGTGGCGCAGGGTGCGCTGCGGCACGGCCTGCTGTACGACCTGCTCGATCGCGAGCATGCCGCGACCGACGTGCGCACGGGCACCGTGCGGCGGCTGGCGGCGCAGTTCGCGGCCGATACCGCGCAGAGCGAGCGCGTGGCGCGCGTGGCCTGCCACCTGCTTCGGCAACTGCGCGGCGCCGCGGCGGGCGCGGAGCAGGAGCGGCAGGAAGGCGAGCTCGCCTGGGCCGCGCAGTTGCACGAGATCGGCATCCGCATCTCGCACGGCGACTACCACAAGCACGGCGCGTACATCCTGGAGCACTGCGACGCGGCCGGCTTCACGCAGCCCGAGCTGCACCGCCTCGGGCTGCTGGTGCTGGGCCACCGCGGCAAGCTGCGCAAGCTGGAGGCGGAATTGGAGGATGCGGACTTCGCGCGGCAGCTGCTGGCGCTGCGCCTGGCGGTGATCCTGTGCCACGCCCGGCGCGAGCCCCAGCTGGCCGGCCTGCGACTGGCGCTGGATGGCCGCACCGCCATGCTCACCCTGCCGCCCGGATGGGCCCAGGCCTGGCCGCAGTCGGCGCACCTGCTGCGCGAGGAAGCCCTCGCCTGGCAGAAGGCGCCCTGGACCTTCGCCATCGCCTGAGGCTTGCGTCTAAACGGTATATACGGTTTATACTGTTTATACCGTTTCAGACACCGAGGACCCGGGATGAAGAAGAAGACGACGAAGGCGGCCGCG
>JAEZEB010000292.1 GCA_023438115.1 Pseudomonadota bacterium
GACACCAGGTTCTGCACCAGGAACATCAGGCCGAAGGCCACCATGAGGCTGCGCGCCTCGAAGATGTCGACGTTGGGCGAGGTGCGGGTGAGGCGGCGGAAGCAGAGCCAGTGGATCGCCACGCCCAGCGCCATCAGCGCGACGAAGGACAGCGGGATCATCAGCAGCGGCGAGATGCCGAAGCTGGCATGCATCATCCACGTGAGGTACGCGCCCAGCATCAGGAACTCGCCGTGCGCGATGTTCAGGATGCGCATGAGGCCGTACTGCAGGTTCAGGCCGAGCGCGACGAGCGCGTAGATGCCGCCGGTGATGAGGCCGGAGGCGATGAGTTCGGTCCAGGCGCCTAGGGACATGGGAGGAGGGGAATGGGCAAGGGACTTGTCATGCCGGGCTCGACCCGGCATCCACGCAGCCGCCGCACGAGGACAGCGGCCGCATGGATTGCGGGTCAAGCCCGCAATGACAAGTGAGGTGGTGCGTCGAAGATCCGGAAGCTCACTTCCACGCCGGCTTGTTCGGCTCCAGCTTCGCCGTCGCGATGGACTGCGGCCACACGACCTCGAACTCGCCGTTCTGCCACTGGCTCACGCTGCCCGGCGTGGCGGTGTTCTCGCTGCCGGTGAACTTGATGTCGCCCAGGATGGTCTTGTGCGTGCCCTTGGCCACGTAGTCGCGGATGGCCTTGCGGTCCAGGCCCACGTCCTTCACGGCCGCGGTCAGGATCTCGAGGCCGGCCCAGCACGCGCCGCTCGCCCAGCGGTCCGGCTCCTTGCCGGCGAAGCGCTTGGTGTGCGCGTCGAAGTAGGCCTTCGCGCCCGGGCTGGTCTTGCCGTTCCACGAACCCATGCCCAGCACGCCTTCAGCGCCCGCCGGCGTCATCACATTCTTGTACAGCTGGAAGGCCGTGCCGACCGAGGCGTAGAAGAACTTCGGGTTGAAGCCGACTTCCTTGGACTGCTTGGAGGCCAGGATGGTGTCGGGCGGATAGGTGATGCCGATGAAGGCGTCGGGGTTCAGCTCCTTCAGGCCGCGCAACACGGGCGACAGGTCCTTCACGCCCAGTGGGTAGCTCTTGCGCTCCACCACCTGGATGCCGGTCTTCTTCAGCGCGTTGTTCAGCGCCGCGAAGTTCTCCAGGCCGAACAGGTCGTCCATGTACACGATGGCCACGGTCTTGACGTTGTTCGCGGCCAGCATGTCGACCAGCGCGCCCATCATGCGGTCCGGCTGCTGCAGCAGCGAGAAGAAGAAGGGCAGGTTCATGTCGATCAGCTTGCGCGACAGGGCCGTCGGCGCCAGCATCGGATAGCCGTGGCGGTTGGCCAGGGGCGCCAGCGCGAAGTTGGCGTTGGAACCCCAGGGCGGCAGGATCAGGTCGACCTTGTCGCTGCCCATCAGCTTCTCGTAGGTGCGGATCACCGTCTCCATCTCGCTGCGGTCGTCCGAGGAGATCAGCTGGATCTGGCGCTTCACGCCCTTCACGTCCAGGCCGCCCGCGGCGTTCTGCTGCTCGGCCCACAGGAGGTAGTTGGGCTCCTGGCTCACCTGCGCGCCGCCGGTCCAGGGACCGGTGCGGGACATGGAGTAGCCGATGCGCACGGGCGCGTTCTGCGCCATCAGCGTCGGGGCGATCGAAACGGCGCCGACGGCGGCGGCGCCCTGCAGGAACTGGCGGCGGTTGGCGCCGGCGAGTCGCTGGACCATGGGATGTCTCCTCGGGATGGGGTTGTGGACGCTGCGCATGGTAGGAAGGCCCCGCCGCCGGCGCTTTGCTGCGCGCGCAAAAGAACTACTCCGCCCGTGCAAGCCACCCTGGGGTTTACCCGGAGAGGGACGGGACGGAGGAAGGCTTGGCACGGCCAGCCCATAATGGCCCAGCCATGACCGCCTCCCAGCTCCTCACCACCGATGCCGTCGCGCCGCGCGATCGCGCGGGGCAGTGGTGCGAGTGGATTTCCCGCCACTTCGGCGGGCTGCAGTCCGACCTGTACGGCGACACCGACTTCGAGGGCCACATCGCGTCCTCGCAGGCGGGGGACGTGATCCTCACGCGCCTGGAGGCCGATCGCCACCGCGTGCTGCGCACGGCCGGCATGGTGCGCACGAGCGACGTGCCCTATCTCAAGATCGTCGCGCCCTGGCAGGGCAGCGCGATGGTGCAGCAGCAGGGCCGCGAAGCCTGCGCGCGCGACGGCGCCTGGGTGATCTACGACACCACCGGCACCTACGAGATCGGCAATCCTGAGCGCGTGGACCACCTGATCGTCATGGTGCCCAAGGACGAAGTGGCCGAGCGCGGCCAGCGCTTCGATGGCGTGATGGCACGGCGCCTGGGCGCCAGCGGCATCTCGCGCGTGGCGCTGGAGACCATGCGCAACACCTATCTCGAGCTGCCGAACATGAGTGCCGCCGCGGCCGAAGGCGCGGGCGCGCTGATCAAGCAGCTGGTGAAGCTCTCGCTGATGGAACTCGCCGGCCAGGAGACCGGCATGAGCCAGCGCGAAGCGCTGCGCGATCGCATCCGGCACTACGTGCAGCAGAACCTGCGCGATCCGCAGCTGTCGGTGGACGCGATCGCCAAGGCCCTCAACTGCAGCCGCCGCCACCTGTACAACGCTTTCGCCGGCGAAGGCGAGTCCATCGCCGCCTACATCCAGCGCCTGCGCCTGCAGGCCTGCATCCGCGACCTGCAGCAATCCGGCCCGCACGCGCGGCCGATCACCGACATCGCGATGTCCTGGGGCTTCGGCAACCCGTCGCACTTCTCGCGCGTGTTCCGCGGGCACACGGGGATGAGCCCGAGCGAGTTCCGGGGTTCGTGACGAGGCTTGTCATTGCGGGCTCGACCCGCAATCCACGACGGCGCGTGATCAACCGCTGCATGGATCCCCGGTCAAGCCCGGGATGACAAGGCCGGGGATGGGTCAAGGCCGGGATGTCAAGGCTGCGGGCAGGTCCCCCGCCGATTGCAGCTTCTCCACCGACGCGATCTCTATCCTTCCGTAGCCCAGCGCGATCGCGCCCGCGCGCACCAGACCCTGCAGCTCCTTGCTGAGCGTCTGCCGCGACACGCCCAGCATCATCGCCAGCGCTTCCTGCGACACCGGCACCACGGGACGCGGATCGCTCGCCTGCGTCGCATCGCCGCGCGCCAGCAGCAGCAGGCGCCGCGCCACGCGCGCCCGCGTGCTGCGCAGCGTCGCGTCTTCCACCATGCCATAGAGCGATCGCACGCGCGCGGCCAGCATGCGGCAGATGGCGAGAGCGAACGCGGGTCGCTTCATCATGCGATCGAAAGCCTCGCGCGAGAGGGCGAGCACCTGCGTCTCGCCCACCGCCGTCGCGTCGTGCGTGCGCGCACGGCCGTCGATCAGCGAGATCTCGCCGAACCAGTTGCCCGCCTCCAGCACCACCAGGATCGCCTCCTTGCCGTCCTCGCGCAGGCTCGAGGCCTTGATGCCGCCGACCACCACGCCGAAGAAGGCATGGCCTTGCGCGGGCGCCGCATCGCCCTGCCGGAACAGCATCTCGCCGGGGGCGAGCCGCAATCGCTCGCTGCCGGCCACCAGGGCGCGCCGGTCCGCGGCAGGCAGCGCCGCGAACCAGGGGTTGGCGTCCATCAGCGGCAGCAGCTCGGCGGTGGTGGCGGGGGACAAGGGCGGGACCGGTGGCTTGGCCCGCGATTGTCCAAATGGAGACAGTCCGGGGTCAAGCGCCGGCGAACAATGCCCCACAACGACCTCGCAAGGAGCCCGCATGAACATCGCATCGCTGCGTGAAGTGGTCAGCCAGGAAGAGTGGCAGCTGCGCGTGGACCTCGCGGCCTGCTACCGGCTGGTGGCGCTGTACGGATGGAGCGACCTCGTCTTCACCCACATCAGCGCGCGCATTCCCGGGCCCGAGCACCACTTCCTGATCAACCCCTACGGGCTGATGTTCGACGAGATCACCGCCTCCTCGCTGGTGAAGGTCGACCAGGCCTGCAACAAGCTGCTGGACTCGCCCTTCCCCGTGAACCCGGCGGGCTTCACCATCCACAGCTGCATCCACCAGGTGCGCGAGGACGCAGGCTGCGTGCTGCACACGCACAGCCGCGCCGGCGTGGCGGTGAGCGCGCAGCGCCGCGGCGTGCTCCCCATCTCGCAGCAAAGCACCTTCGTGCTCGCTTCGCTGGCCTACCACGAGTACGAAGGCGTGGCGCTGCGCGACGAGGAGAAGCCGCGCCTGCAGCGCGACCTGGGCGACGCCAACTTCCTGATGCTGCGCAACCACGGCCTGCTGACCGTGGGCCGCACCGTGGCCGACGCCTTCCTGTCCATGTACACCTTCGAGAACACCTGCCGCATCCAGATCGATGCGCAGGCGGGCGGCGAGCTGGTGTTCGTGGACCCGCGCATCATGCAGGGCATGGCGCAGGTGATGAAGACCGTCACCGCGGGCCAGGGCGCCAACATCGCCTGGCCCGCGCTGCTGCGCAAGCTGGACCGGCTGGATCCCTCGTACAAGACCTGAGCGCGCGCGTTCAAGCCACGGCCGGGACGACCGGCCCCCGCAAGGTCGCGTCGTGCGCCTGCCGCGGGTCGTGCTCCAGCACCATCACTTCCTTGCGCGTCATCGTGAACTCGCCGAAGACGGTGGCGAAGGCCACGTCCTTCGCATCGCGCCCCGTGCCTATGCGCACGAGCCGGTCCACGGGCGCCATGCCGGTCGGGTCGAACAGCACCCAGTGCCCATCCAGCCAGGCCTCGAACACCGCGTGGAAATCCTGCGGCGGCTCGTCGAACCAGACGTAGCCCACCACGATGCGCGCGGGGATGTTCAGCGCGCGGCAGAAGGTGATGCCCAGGTGCGCGAAATCGCGGCACACGCCCTTGCGCTGCGCCAGCACCTGCTGCGCGGTGGTGTTCGAGTCGGTGCTGCCCGGCGTGTACGCGATCTCCTGCCGGATCCAGGACTCGATCGCGCGCACGCGCGCGTAGCCCGGCGCGACATGGCCGAACATGCGCATCACCTCCGGCGCCAGCACGTCCGACTCGCAATAGCGCGTGGCGAGCAGGTAGGGAAAGATCTCGCCCGGCACCTGGCCCACGGGCGTCTCGCGCAGCGCCTCGTCGGCGAGCGGCGGATGCACTTCCACTTCGGCCTTGTAGCGCACGCGCAGCGGACCCGGCGGCGCATCGAAGCGGATGAAGCGCGTGCCGCTGCGCGCATCGCTCGCGTGACGCGGGGTCGCGCCGCAGGAAATGGAGAGATCCTCGCTCAGGATCTTCTGCGAGTGCCAGTGCGCGGCCTCGATGCTGAAGCAGAAATGGCTGGGCGAGCGGACCTGGTATTCGAGGACCGTCTCGACCGTGGACAGGTGCATGGGCGGGCTCCGGTGGTGGGGCTGCGCCCAGCCTAGCCAGCCCAGCCGTGGCGGTGCATCGTCCGCCGCCACCGGCCGGTGTAGGACGCTGGTCCTACTGCTTCTTTCCGCCGCCGAAGAGGTTGCGCAGGCTTTCGCCGATCTGCCCGCCCGTGGACGCGCCCGCGGCCGTGCCCGGCCCGGGCATCACCAGCGTGCCCAGCGCCGCGCCCACCATCGCGCTGCGCGTGAGCGTCACGCTGGGATCGTCGAGCGTGCCGCCCACCACCAGCGGCACGCCGACGTCGCCCTTGCCGGTGCTCAGGTCCACCGTGATGCGGCCGCTGAGCGCCTGGCTCGGCGAGATGGAGACGTTGCCGCCCGCGGCGAGCTTGCCCGAGGTGGCCACCAGGTTCGTCAGATCCACGGCTTTGCCGCGGGTGCTCACCTGGCCCGCCAGCGCGTCCAGGCGCGTGATGCCGCCGCGGCTCAGGCCGACGGTCTGCACCGCCTTCTGCAGGTCGATGCCGGCGACGATCGCATCGTTCACGGTGAAGCGCGTCTGCGTGACGAGCGCGTCCAGCAGCTGCCCCGGCTCGCGGAACTCGGACCGCAGCGTGGTCCGCGCCTGCAGCTTGCCCGTCAGCGGCTTGCTCGGCGCCGTGAGCGCGGACACTTCCACGTCCTCGGTCTGGAGCTCGCCCGAAAGCACCTGCGAGCCGGCGGCCTTGCCGGGTTGCAGCTTGACCGGGCCCGCGATGCGCCCGCCCCCGATGTCCACGCGCACCGGCCAGTGGTCGCGCTCGCGATGGAGATTGCCCTGCGTGCCGGCGAAGCGGCCCTCCACCACCTTGAACTGCGCCTTGTCCAGGAGGCCGTCCTCGCCCAGCGAAGCCTCGGCGTCCACGGTGATGCGCCGGCCCTTCCCGTCGATCCAGGTGATGTCGTCCAGCACGGCGCGGCGCGGCAGCACGAGCGGCGCACCCGGCTCGCTGGGCTCGGCCTTCTTGCCCGGCTTGGCCGAGGCCTTGTCCTTCTTCTGCATCGCCGCGCCCAGCGCCGCGATGCCGCTCTGCGGCAGCACGGCCTGCCGCACGATCAGCGTGGAGATCTCCAGCCGGCCGGCCAGCAGCCCGGCCCACACGGGGCGCGCCTCCACGCGCCCGACGGTGATCGCGGGTCGCGTGCCCAGCTGCACGTCGTCGGCCGCCACGGCGGGCAGCGGCCACAGGTCGATCGACAGCTTGCCGAGCTTGAGCGGGGCGCCGACGGCCGCGCTGGCCTCGCGCTCCACACGGCTGCGGAAATCATCGCTGCGCAACCACTGCTGCAGCGCCAGCGCCACGCCACCCAGCACCACCACGAAAGCGACCAGCACCAGCGCCAGCCAGCGGAAAAACTTTGCCATCCATCCATTGTGGCGATGCGCGACAGCAGCCCCAAGCCACGCACGGATTGCTTGCATTCGCTAGCATCTTTCTGTCGACCCGACACAACGAATCGCCAAGGAACAAGACATGAAGCTGTACTACTCGCCGGCCGCATGCTCCCTGTCGCCGCACATCGTGCTGCGCGAAGCGGGCCTCGCCTTCACCCCGGTCCTCGCGTCCACCAAGACGCACAAGCTGCAGGACGGCACCGACTACTACGGCATCAATCCCCTGGGCTACGTGCCCATGCTGGAACTCGACGACGGCACGCGCCTGCGCGAAGGCCCGGCCATCGTGCAGTACATCGCCGACCAGGCGCCGCAGAAGAACCTCGCGCCCGCCAACGGCACGCTGCCGCGCTACCGGCTGCAGGAGTGGCTGACCTTCATCGGCACCGAGATCCACAAGAGCTTCTCGCCGCTGTTCTGGCCCAACATTCCCGAGGAAGCCAAGGCGGTGTACCGCGAGAAGCTGGCCTCGCGCTTCGCCTTCGTCGACCGGGAACTGGAAGGCAAGGACTACGTGATGGGCGAGCACTTCAGCGTGGCCGACGCCTACCTGTTCACGGTGACGCGCTGGACCAAGCCGATGGCGATCGACATTTCGAAGTTCGCCAACCTCGTGGCGCACCACGCGCGCGTGGAAGCGCGGCCGGCGGTGCAGGAAGCGCTGAAGGTGGAAGGCCTGGCGAAGTAGCAGGCCGCGCCCCATGAGCACCCTCTTCACCCCCTTCAAGCTCGGCGCGCTCGAACTCCCCAACCGCATCGTCATGGCGCCGCTCACGCGCAACCGCGCGCCGGACGCCATTCCCACTGCGCTGATGGCGGAGTACTACGCGCAGCGCGCGTCGGCAGGCCTGCTGGTGAGCGAGGCGACGGCCATCACGCACCAGGGCCAGGGTTACGCCGACGTGCCGGGCCTGTACGGCACCGAGCAGCTCGATGGCTGGAAGAAGGTCACGCGCGCCGTGCACGAGCGCGGCGGCCGCATCTTCTGCCAGCTGTGGCACGTGGGACGGGTCTCGCACGTGGAACTGCAGCCGCAGCACCAGAAGCCCGTGGCGCCATCGGCGATCGTGGCCAGGACGAAGACCTACCTGATCGAGAACGGCGGCGGCCACTTCGTGCCCACGTCGGAGCCGCGCGCGCTGGAGCCGGAGGAGATCCCCGGCATCGTGCGCGACTTCCGCCATGCGGCGCGCAATGCGCTCAGCGCGGGGTTCGACGGCGTGGAAGTGCACGGCGCCAACGGCTACCTGCTGGACCAGTTCCTCAAGACCGGCGCGAACAGGCGCGACGACGACTACGGCGGCTCCATCCCCAACCGCGCGCGGCTGCTGCTGGAAGTGATGCGCGAGGTGGTGGAGGAAGTCGGCGCGGCGCGCGTGGGCCTGCGGCTGTCGCCGGTCACGCCGGCCAACGACATCGTCGACGAGGCGCCGCAGCCGCTCTTCGAGCACGTGGTGCGCGAACTCGGTCCGCTGAAGCTGGCCTACCTGCACCTGGTCGAAGGCGCCACCGGCGGCCCGCGCGACGTGGAAGGCCGCCCCTTCGACTACGACGCCCTGCGCCGCGCCTGGCGCGACGCGGGCGGCGACGGGGCCTGGATGGTCAACAACGGCTACGACGCGGCGCTGGCGCAGCAGGCCCTGGAACGCGGTGCGGACCTGGTGGCCTTCGGCAAGGCCTACATCTCCAACCCCGACCTGGTGGAACGCCTGCGCGCCGGCGCGCCGCTGAACGCCTGGGACAAGACGACGTTCTACGGCGGCGGGGCCCAGGGCTACACGGACTACCCGGCGCTTTGATCGCTTGCTCCCTCCCCCTCTGGGGGAGGGTTGGGGTGGGGGCAGCCTACGCCGGCCCCACCCCGATGGGCGCCGGCGTACGCATCACGATGCGCGTGAACAGGCGGTCGTAGGCGGGATCGCGCTCGCTGCTCGCCAGCGGGTCGCGATGGGCCAGGAAGGCCGCGTTCAGCTTCGCCCAGTCCGCCGGGTCCAGGCGCTGCTGCGCCAGGGGCAGCACCTGCGTTTCCTCGGCGCGCATGTGCGCCAGGTAGAACTCCACGTAGCGCCGCGCGGCCTCCTCGAAGGCCGGCCGGCGACCGTCCCCCAGCAACTCCCAGGCGAGCAGCAGGTGCTGCAGCTCGCGCACGCGGTTCTCGCCCTGCATGTGGTCGTCCTCCAGCCGCTGGATCACCGGCAGGACCTCGGGGGCCACGCGGGCGACCATGGGGAACAGCAGGTCGGATTCCTTGGGATGGTGCAGGCGCTCGGGGAACTCGTCGATGTAGAACAGCATGGCGCGCAGCACGTCGAAGAAGCGCTCGGGCTCCTCGTCGGGGCCGCGCTCCATCATCTGCAGCATGGAACGCAGCACGGCGGACACGGCGGCGTGCTCGTCGCGGATCACCTGGAGGGCGGATCGGGGCATGGCGGAAGTCTCCTTGCGTGCAGGTTCGCACGCGCGGCGCCCGCCCCGGTTGATTTGCGTCAAGCGCCCGGCAGGCGCCAGCGCTTGAGGAGCAGTGCGTTGGTGAGGACGCTCACGCTCGACAGCGCCATCGCCGCGCCCGCCACCACCGGACTGAGGTAGCCCAGGGCCGCGAGCGGGATGCCGGCCACGTTGTACGCGAAGGCCCAGAACAGGTTCTGCCGGATCTTGCGCACCGTGCGGTGCGAGATCTCCAGCGCACCGGCCACCAGGCCCACGTCGCCGCGCATCAGCGTGACGCCGGCGGCATGCATGGCGACGTCCGTACCGGTGCCCATGGCGATGCCCACGTCGGCGGCCGCCAGCGCCGGCGCGTCGTTCACGCCGTCGCCCACCATCGCGACCACCTGGCCGCCGCTGCGCAGGGCCGCGACGCGTTCGGCCTTGTCGCCGGGCAGCACCTCGGCCTGCACCTCGTCGGGCTGCAGGCCCAGCCGGCGTGCCATCGCGAGCGCGGCGGCGCGGTTGTCGCCCGAGATCATCGCCAGCCGGACGCCGCTGCTGCGCAGGCGCGCGAGCGCTTCCTTCGCCCCCGCCTTGGGTTCGTCGGCGAAAGCCATCAGCGCCCGCAGCGCCAGGCCGTCGGTGACGCGCTCCACCAGCGCCGACAGCGTCGCGCCCTGGCCTTGCAGGCGCTGCACCTCTCCCTGCAGCGCATCCAGCGGCACGCCCAGCTCGCCCACCCAGCGCAGGCTGGCGATCAGGTAGCTGCGCGCACCCACCTCGCCCTCGGTGCCGCGGCCGGCCACGGCGCGCACGGCCTCCGGCGCCGCGATCGCGATGCCGCGTTCGCGGGCGGCGTCCACCACGGCACGCGCCAGCGGGTGTTCGCTGCCGCTTTGCAGGCTGGCCGCGGCCGCGAGCTGCTGCGCTTCGTCGACGCCCGGCGCGGCGACGAAGGCGACCAGGCGCGGCTGGCCCACCGTCAGCGTGCCGGTCTTGTCGAAAGCCACCACGTCGACGCGGTGCGCGAGTTCCAGCGCCTGCGCATCCTTGATCAGGATGCCGTGGTGCGCCGCGACGCCGGTGCCCGCCATGATGGCCGCGGGCGTGGCCAGGCCCAGCGCACAGGGACAGGCGATCACCAGCACCGCCACCGCATGGATCAGCGCTTCCTCCACGCCGGCGCCGGCGAACAGCCAGCCGGCCAGCGTGAGCGCGGCGATGCCCAGAACCACGGGCACGAAGACGGCGGAGACCTGGTCCACCATGCGCTGCAACGGGGCCTTGGCGGCCTGCGCATCCTCGACGAGCCGGATGATGTGCGACAGCACGCTCTCGCTGCCCACCGCGGTGGCGCGCATCACGATGCGGCCTTCGCCGTTGATGCTGCCGCCGGTGACGCGCTGGCCCTCGCGCCGCGGCACCGGCAGCGGCTCGCCCGTGAGCATGGATTCGTCGACGTGCGTCTCGCCCTGCTCCACGATCCCGTCGGCGGGCACGCGCTCGCCCGGACGCACGACCAGCCGGTCGCCCGCCATCACTTCGGACAGCGGCAGGTCGGCCTCGCCGCCGGCGCGCAGGATCACGTGCGCGGTCTCGGGCCGCAGGGCCTGCAGCGCACGGATCGCCGCCGTGGTCTGCAGCTTGGCGCGGGCCTCCAGCCATTTGCCCAGCAGCACCAGCGTGATCACCACCGCCGAAGCCTCGAAGTACAGCTGGCTGCTGCCCTGCGCGAGCCACAGCCACATCGACAGGCCCCAGCCCGCGCTGGTGCCGATCGCCACCAGCAGGTCCATGTTGCCCGTGCCCGCCTTCAGCGCATGCCAGCCGGCGCGGTAGAAGCGCGCGCCCAGGAGGAATTGCACCGGCGTCGCCAGCAGGAACTGCAGCCAGGGCGGCAGCATCCAGTGGCGACCGAACAGGTCGCCCGCCATGGGCAGCACCAGCGGCAAAGACAGCAACAGGCCGATGCCGACCGGCGCGAAGCCGGACCAGGCGGAAGGCTCGGCCATGGCGCCCTCCTCGCGTGCACGCGGCTCGTAGCCGGCGTCGCGCACGGCGCGGCGGATCTGCGCCTCCACCTGCTCCGAAGGCGCGTAGCGCACCCGGGCCGATTCGGTGGCCAGGTTCACGGTGGCCTCGGTGACGCCGGGAACCTTGCGCAGCGCGCGCTCGACGCGGTTCACGCAGGAGGCGCAGGTCATCCCGCCGACGCCGAGGTCGAGCGTTGCGGGGGCAGGGGCGGTGGTGGCAGTGTCCATGGCAGGCATGTTCGACCTTGCCATGATGTCAAGGTCAAGCGGCAGGAACAACCGCGCGCCGCGCAGGGGAACCTCCCGTCCCGGATTTGACCTTAACATCATGGCAAGGTTCAGGATGAAGCCCTCGAACCACCCGCATGAAAGGAAATCCCGTGAACCAGAGCTTCCAGGTGCAAGGCATGAGCTGCGGCCACTGCGTGGGCGCCGTCACCCGCGCCGTCAAGGCCCTCGACCCCCAGGCCGAGGTGAAGGTGGACCTCGCCGGCGGCCGCGTGGAGGTGCAGTCGCAACAGGACCGCGCCGCGATCGCGCAGGCCATCGCGGAAGAAGGCTACGAGGTCGCTGCGTGAGCACGGGCTGGCCGGTGAACATCGGCGAGGCGGCGCGCCTGTCGGGCGTGTCGCCGAAGATGGTGCGCCACTACGAGGGCCTGGGGCTGCTGCCCCGGGTGGCGCGCACCGACAGCGGCTATCGCCAGTACAGCGAGACCGAGGTGCACACGCTGCGCTTCATCCGCCGCGCGCGCGACCTGGGCTTCTCCATGGAGGAGATCGGCGAGCTCGTCGGCCTGTGGCAGAACCGGCGCCGCGCCAGCGCCAGCGTGCGGCGCATCGCGCAGAAGCATGCCGAGGAACTGGGGCAGCGCATCGCGGCGATGCAGGAGATGCAGCGCACGCTGCAGCACCTGATCCACTGCTGCCACGGGGATGAGCGGCCGGAATGCCCGATCCTGGAGGACCTGGCGGGCGGCAAGGCCGGCAGCTTGTCATTGCGGGCTTGACCCGCAATCCACGGGGCGGCTGGTTAGGCCCGACCTACTTCGGCGTCCCCTTCCCCGGCTGCGCCGCGTCCAGCGCGCGCTGGTTCTCCAGCTCCTCCTTCGTGAACACGTCGCGCAGCACCTTGGCCGGGCCCGCGCCCATGGTGCGGGTGTCGACCTCGGTGCGGGCCTGCGCTTCTTCCATCGCCTCGCGCTGGGCCAGCACGGGCTTGTCCATCAGGATGATCGCGCCCGTGCTGCTGCGCTCGTGCGCCGGCAGCGGCGCCGTGTCCGTCATCACGTGCGGTTCGGGTTGCTTGGCGTCCTGCGCGTAGGCCGCGCCGGCGGCGAACAAGGCGGTCGACAGCACCCCGGCTGCCGCTCGCACGAAAGCCTGGTACCTCATGGTGAGCTCCTTGCTAAAGCGTTGGCACCACTGTGCCCCTGCCCTTCCGTGGCGGCCGTCGCTGTGCGTGGACGCTTGCCGTAGGACCGTGGCGACCCAGCGTGTAGCCCGCCGTTCTTTACAAAAGCGCTACCTCAGCGCGAAAGACGGTTTGCAAGGCGCAGCCAGACTTGCATGCATCGGGCCCAGCGTGGCTCCCACCTTGAAAGGACCCTCCTCCATGAAGAAGCTGCACCTCCAACTCCTGGCCGCCGGCCTGTGCGCCTCGATGGGCCTCGCCGCCGTCGCCCAGACGCAGACCGCTCCCGTGGCCGCGCCGCAGGCCCAGCAGGTCCAGAAGGCCGAGCGCGGCGACCCCGCCCGCGCCGAACAGCGCCGCGCCCGCATGGAGCAGCGCCGGGCCGAGCGCCTGAACCAGCTGAAGGCGCAACTGCGCATCACCGCTGCCCAGGAAGGCGCCTGGACCACCTGGACCAGCGCGCTGCAGCCGACCCGCGGCAAGTTCCAGCGCCAGGACCGCGCCGAGTTCGCCCGCATGACCACGCCGGAGCGCATCGACCGCATGCGCGCCGTGCGTGCCGCGCGCAACGCGGAGATGGACAAGCGCCTGGAAGCCACCAAGGTCTTCTACGGCAGCCTCGCCTCCGAGCAGAAGGCCGTGTTCGACGCCGTCGGCATGAAGTACATGGGCGGCAAGCACCGCGGCCATCGTGGCGGCCACCACGGCCATCACCGCGGCTGAATCCCCCAGCCCACGCAAGAAGGCCCGGTCTCCCGGGCCTTTTTCATTGTCGCGCCGCGTGCTCAGTAGGACAGCACGTAGTAAGGCTGGCCCACCGTGACCGCGCTGTACGGAATGGCCGTGGCGCCCACCACGAAGGTGTCGTTGGTGGTCAGCAGGTTGGGCGCGCCATGCGTCATGGTGCTCGCCTCGCCAGCGCGGCTGGGCACGTTGAAGTTGTTGTCGTCATGCACGGCGGGGCCGGCGCCCAGCACGCGGGTGTCCACCATCGCCACGTGCGGATGGTCGATCTGGGCCCGCACCGCGTGGCGGTCGAAGTCGATGTTCGGCTGCACGTACACGAGTTCGTGCGCCGGCATGGTGGTCACCGCCGTGGTGCTCGCGGCAGGACCGCCCAGGACCGTGGTGTCGACGGTGCCCAGCGAATGGATCGAGCCGTCCTGGTTCCACACGATCTGGTCGGCGCCGTTCTCGCCCAGGTCGATCATCGTGCCGTTGGGATAGAAGATGGCGTCGGCATGGGCGGCACCGGCCAGCGCAAAGGCACCGGCCAGGAACAGGGAAAGAGGGGTCTTCTTCATGTCGAGGAACTCCGTGCTTGGTGTTGTGGATGCCCCGGCAGCGCGCCGGGATCTTGTGTGTGAAGGCAGTTTGGGATGCGGGCGCGCCGCGCGTATCGGACGCCCATGGCGACCCCCGTAGGACGCGCCGTGCGCAACCGGAACCACACGGCGGGCGCGCATGAAAAAGCCCGGCCAGGCCGGGCTTGCAGCGAGGCGGTGCCGCGTCAGTTCACCACCACGACCGGGTAGTCGTGGCGCACGATCTCGCGCCAGTTGTCGGTGGACATGTTCGGCGCGCCGCCGGTCATGGTGCTGGCTTCACCCGCGCGCGAAGGCACGTTGTAGGTGGCGGCCGAGGCGGTGCGGCTCACTACGTCGGGCCGGTGCACGTACGTGACCACCGTGTCGGGCGCGTAGTTCACCACCGGCGGGCTGTACACGGCGACCGGGGCGCTGTACGTCGTCACGACCGGGTAGGTCGTCGTGTACGTGTACGTCGTCACCGTGGCGGGCGCGGCGCCCATCGTGGTGGTGCCGGGGTTGTCGGTGACGAGGTTGGGCGCGCCGTGCGTCATCGTGCTGGCCTCGCCGGCCTGCAGCGGCACGTCGTAGGTCTGGGCCTGGGCGACGCCGGCGGCGGCGAGCACGCCGGCGGCGATCAGGGCACGCGAGAGAGTGATCTTGGTCATGGATGGCTCCGTACGTTGGATGGGTTCCCGGCATGGCGCCGGGGGTATGAAGCCAGTTTGGGCCGGGCTCAGCCCGGCCGTATCGGACGCGGCAGGCGATGGCCGTAGGAGCCACCCCGCGCCCGTAGGCGGGCGCCGCTCAGAAGCGGTGGACGTAGCGCAGCTGCACGAAGTCCTGCCCGGGATTGGGCTTCTTCAGGCCCGCGTTGGACACGTGCACCCAGCGCAGCCCCAGCTCGTGCTCGTGTTCCTCGCCGAAGCTGTAGCCCAGGCCCATCATGTTGTAGAAGTTCCAGCGGCTGCCGAACTCCTTGCGCGGCGTGTGGAAGCGCTCGTCCATCCAGCTCGCGCCTATGCCCAGGTCGATGAACCAGGGTGAGGCGCCGCGTGCCAGGCGCATGCGCAGCGAAGGCAGCACCACGACCTGCGTGACGCCATCCTTGCCGTCGCCGTCGGCGGCGTCGCCGCGCCAGTGGTTGAGGATCAGTTCGGTGTGCGCCGTGAGCTCGGCCTTGCGTCGCATGCGCTGGAAATCCCAGTCCCACACGATGCCGACGCCGCTCATCCAGGTGCCGTTGCCGCCGGCGCCCGCGCGCACGGACACGCCGTCGGGCTTCCAGTCGAAGGCGTGCGCGGCGTGCACGCCCAGGGCGCAGCAGGCGGCCAGCAACAGGCGCCCGCCTTTCTTCTTCATCATCGTTGTCACGGCCATGACGGCCTCCCTTTCTCGGTTTTTCTCGGTGTTTCTTGTTGCCTTCGGCCGGCAGCCCGCGCTGCCTCTGCCGCATCCGAGTGTGCCGAAAATGGCTGCCGCCGGGTGGCCGCGCCTGGCGCTGCAGCCCACCACACGATCTTGGCCTTGCGTCCTACGACAGCGCTACAGCTGGGTCGCTACAACTGGGGTCCCCATGTACCAGGACTCCCAGACACCGATGAGCGAAGTCGTGCAGCCGCCGCCGCAGGCGGAGGCCGCCGCGCCGCGCCTGACCGTGATGACGGTGAACATCCACAAGGGTTTCACCACCTTCAACCGCAAGTTCATCCTGCCGGAGCTGCGCGAGGCCGTGCGCAAGGTCGGCGCCGATGTCGTGTTCCTGCAGGAGGTGCTGGGCACCCACGAGGGCCACGGGCGCAAGATCGCCACCTGGCCGGAAGCGCCGCACTACGAATTCCTGGCCGACAGCATCTGGCCGCAGTTCGCGTACGGCCGGAACATGGTCTATCCCAAGGGACATCACGGCAATGCGCTGATGTCCAAGTTCCCCATCGTCCACTACCAGAACCACGACGTGTCCATCGTGGGGCCGGAAAAGCGCGGCCTGCTGCACTGCGTGCTGGAGATCCCGGGCTTTCCGCGCCAGGTGCACGCGATCTGCGCCCACCTGGGCCTGGCCGAAAGCCACCGCCAGCACCAGCTGGACCTGCTGTGCCGCATCACGCACACCGAGGTGCCCCCCGACGCGCCGCTGGTGGTGGCCGGCGACTTCAACGACTGGCGGCGGCGCGCCAACGACAAGCTGTGGAACGAGGCCGGGCTGCGCGAGATCTTCCTGACCGCCTACGGCGAGCCGGCGAAGACTTTCCCCGCCATCTTCCCGGTGCTGCCGCTGGACCGCATCTACGTGCGCAACTGCTCCGTGCACCTGCCGGTGGTGCTGCCGCGCAGGCCGTGGTCGCACCTGTCCGACCACGCACCGCTGGTGGCGGAGATCCACCTGTGAGGGAGGCCGCCATGGAACGCCGCTGGATCCCGGGCAACCGGTTCACCCTGCTGGAGAACGGCGAGGAGTTCTTCCCGCGCGTGTTCGCCTGCATCGCCAACGCCCGCCGCGAGGTGATCGTCGAGACCTTCATCCTGTTCGAGGACAAGGTCGGCCTGCAGATGCAGGAGGCGCTGATCGCCGCCGCGCGCCGCGGCGCGCAGGTCGACATCACCGTGGACGACTGGGGCTCGCCCGACTTCTCCGAACACTATCTCTCCGCGCTCAAGGAAGCCGGCGTGCGCATCCACGCGTTCAACCCCGGCCCGCGGCCCTTCGGCCTGCGCCCGCACCTGCTGCGCCGCATGCACCGCAAGATCGTGGTGGTCGACCGCGAGGTGGCCTTCGTGGGCGGCATCAACTACTCCGCCGACCACCTGGCCGACTTCGGCCCCGAGGCCAAGCAGGACTACGCAGTGGAACTGCGCGGCCCGCTGGTGGCGCACATCCACCGCTTCTGCCATGCGGCGCTGGCCGAGGGCCTGCGCTATGCGGGGGTCAAGCGCCAGTGGTGGCGCTGGCGCCGCCAGCTGCGCGCCACGCCCGAGGAACTGCCGGCCGCGGGCCATGCCGAAGCGATGTTCGTGGTGCGCGACAACGTGCGGCACATGGACGACATCGAGCGCCACTACCGCATGGCGATCCGCGCGGCGAAGAAGCGCATCGTCATCGCCAACGCCTACTTCTTCCCCGGCTACCGCTTCATCAAGGACCTGAAGCAGGCGGCCCGCCGCGGCGTCGACGTGCGCCTGATCCTGCAGGGCGAGCCCGACATGCCCTTCGTCAAGACGGCGGCGAGCATGCTGTACCACCACCTGCTGCGCTCGGGCGTGCGCATCTACGAATACTGCCAGCGGCCCCTGCACGGCAAGGTGGCGCTGGTGGACGACGAGTGGAGCACCGTGGGTTCGAGCAACCTCGACCCCATGAGCCTGGTGTTCAACCTCGAGGCCAACGTGATCATCCGCGACCGGGAGTTCACGGGCACCCTGGCAACCAACCTCGAGCACCTGATGTGCAATGCCTGCAACGAGATCACCCTGGACGGCCTGGGCGAGCTCGAAGGCTGGCCCATGCTGCGCAGCTTCCTGGCCTACCACTTCACGCGCTACTACCCGCGCTGGGCCCGCTGGCTGCCGCGCCACGTGCCGCGCCTGCTGCCGCCCGCGCCCAACGCGGGCAAGCCGCTGGCGCCGGCCTTCGCCGGGCTCAAGGACAAGGGATGAAGTGGAGCGAGCGGCCCTGGTGGCCCTGGGCCAAGCGAGTGCTGGTCGTCGCCTTCTTCCTCGCCGTCGCCTGGCTGCTGGTGCGCTACGCGCGCACGGTGGACTGGGGCGAAGTGAAAAACAGCCTGCTGGAACTGCCGCGACCGGTGCTGCTGCAGGCGGCACTGCTCGCCGCCGGCAGCCACGTGATCTACAGCCTGCTGGACCTGGTGGGACGCTACTACACGGGCCACCGGCTGGGCAAGCGCAAGACCATGCAGGTCAGCTACATCAGCTACGCCTTCAACCTCAACCTCGGCTCGCTGGTGGGCGGCGTCGGCTTTCGCTACCGGCTCTACTCGCGCCTGGGCCTGGGTTACGGTCAGATCACGCGCATCCTCACGCTGTCGATGATCACCAACTGGCTGGGCTACATCCTGCTGGCCGGGCTGGTCTTCACCGTCGCGCCGCTGCAGCTGCCGCCCGACTGGAAGATCGACAGCGAAGGCTTGCGCCTGCTGGGCGTCGCGCTGCTGGGCGTGTGCTTCGGCTACCTGGTGCTGTGCGGTCTCTCGCGCCGCCGCAGCTGGACGATCCGCGGCCACGAGATCGAGCTGCCGACGCTGCGGATGGCGATGGCGCAGCTGGGGATCTCGAGCTCGCACTGGCTGCTGATGGCCGCGGTGCCCTGGGTGCTGCTGCAGGGCCAGGTGGACTTCCCCACCGGCCTCTCGGTGCTGTTGATCGCGGCGATCGCTGGCGTGATCGTGCACATCCCCGCCGGCCTGGGCGTGGTGGAAGCCGTCTTCATCGCGCTGCTGTCCCACCGCATCCCGCAGCACGAATTGCTGGGCGCACTGCTGGCCTACCGGGCCGTGTTCTACGTAGCACCGCTGATCGTGGGTGCGCTCATGTATCTCAAGGTCGAGGTGCGCGCACGTAAACATGCCCCCGTTGCGTGAATCATTTGCATACGGCGCGCCCACGACGGGTGCGTTGTTTCAGAAAATTCCCTATATGCAAAAGCACGCAGCAGATCGACGCGCCATGGCGCTTGCGCAGCAGACGCCATGATGGACCGGGCCCCCGACATGGAAGTGAAGTTGGCTGGACAGACCGATCTGGCGGGCTTCCGCTCGGAGGCCCGCCAGCTGCTGGCGCACCAGGTGCCGCCCGACGAGGTGCAATGGCAACTGGAGGCACCGGCCGATCCGTTCATGGATGCGCAATCGCCGCAGGCCAGCCGCCCGCGCAACGTGGCGCGTGCCGCCACCGCGATCGTGCCCGCCTCCTTCACGCGGCTGTGCGAATTCGTGGTGCTGCACCGCGATCCCGACCGTTTCGCGCTGCTCTATCGCCTGCTGTGGCGCCTGGTGCACGAGCCCGGCCTGCGCAACGATCCCGTGGACGCCGACATGCTGCAGGCGCAGCACATGGCCCATGCCGTGCGGCGCGACATCCACAAGATGAAGGCCAACCTGCGCATGCACGTGCTGGCCCTGCCGGAAGGCGGCGAGCTGCAGGTCGGGGGCTACGAACCCGCCCACCACGTGGTGGAGGCGGTCGCTCCCTGGTTCGCGCGCCGCATCCCTGCCGCGCGCTGGGCCATCCTCACGCCGGAGCGCAGCGTGCGCTGCGAATCCGGGCGGCTGCTGTTCGGCCCCGGCGTTCCGGCTGACGCGCTGCCGGGTCCCGAAGACACCGACGCGCAATGGCTGGCCGGCTACGAGCGCGTGTTCGCGGCGCACGACCGGCCCGCGGAACATGCCTGAGCGGCCCGACCCGCAGATCCGCTCCCTCGCGCGCCTGAAGGCCGCCACCATGGCCTGCCGCGAATGCCCCATCGGCGAATTCGCCACGCAGTCCGTGATCGGCGAAGGCCACTTGCAGCCCGCGCTGATGCTGGTGGGGGAGCAGCCCGGCGACCAGGAAGACCTGCAGGGCCATCCCTTCGTGGGCCCGGCGGGCAAGCTGCTGGCGCGCGCGCTGGAAACGGCCGGCATCCCGCGCGAGCAGACTTTCGTCTCCAACGCGGTCAAGCACTTCAAGTTCGAGCTGCGCGGCAAGCGGCGCATCCACAAGAGTCCCACGCAGCGCGAGATCGCGGCCTGCCATCACTGGCTGGAAGACGAGATCGCGCTGGTGCAGCCACGCGCATTGGTGGCGCTGGGCGCGAGCGCCGCGCGTTCGCTGCTGGGACGCGCGCTGCCCGTGACCGCCAACCGCGGGCAGTGGCTGCCGCGCGAGGACGGCCTGCAGGTTCTGGTGACGCTACATCCGTCCGCGCTGCTGCGCGTCGATCCCGAGCAGCGAGAGGCGGCGTTCGAAGCGTTCGTCCTGGACCTGCGGCAGGCAAAGCGGGTCTTCCGCCGCTGAAACGCGTGGCACGTCGGCGCAGGCCACCGCGGGCAGCGGATTCGTCTGTTGCTCGATCACCTGCGGCGCGCGCAGGTTCAGGCCCGCGCCGTCGGAACCCTGCAGGCCGATGCCGCCCTGCGCCGGCCCGGCCTGCGCGCCCAGCCCCGCCTGCGCTCCGGCCCGGGCCGGCCGGCCCGGGAACACGGCCTGGGCATTGGGGCTCATGTTGTTGGTGGGCTGCTGGCCGGCGACTTCCAGCGCCAGCAGGCCGAAGGCCAGGGCCACGGCGACGGCGATCCAGTGCGTGCGGTGATGGGGGGTGTGCTTCATGGCGGCGCTCCTGCTTGGCATGCAGGCAGTTTGATCCGGCCGCCGGCGATCGAAGCGCGCGGTTCGCGACAGCGGCTGTAGGAAGACGTTGGCAAGCGCTGGCTCTGCCAATCCTCACACCTGCAAGCGCTGGAGTTACACCTTGGCTGCTAAACTCCGCGCGCCTTTCACCGCAGTATCCATGACCGTCGCCCTCGCAGGACGCGCGCCTGCCACGTTCGAGATCAAGAGCGCGAACCTTCCCCTGGTGGCGCTGCTGCTGAAATCGCCCGACCTGGCCCTGCTCGCGCAGGAGCTGCAGGGACGATTCGGCGACATTCCCGACTTCTTCGACAACGATCCCCTGCTGCTGGACCTCTCGCCCCTGGGCGAGGCCCAGGTGGACTTCCGCGCGCTCGTGGAGCTGCTGCGGCCCTACAAGGTGTGGCCAGTGGCGGTGAAGGGTGGCAATGCAGAGCAGATGGCGGCGGCGGCAAAGATCGGCCTGGCGCCGACCACCGACGCCCTCACCCCGGCCCTCACGCAGCGGGAGCGCGAGAAAGCCCAGCTGCCCAAGGTCGCCGAGAAGCCCGCGCCCCTGCCCACGCCGTCCACCGCCCTCGTCGTCGACAAGCCGCTGCGCTCCGGCCAGCAGGTCTATGCCCGCGGCCGTGACGTGGTGGTGATGGCGATGGTGAACCCCGGCGCCGAAGTCGTCGCCGACGGCAACGTGCACGTGTATGCGCCCCTGCGCGGCAAGGCCATCGCCGGCGCCCGCGGCGACACCGATGCACGCATCCTCACGCTGTGCCTGGAGCCCGAGCTGGTCTCCATCGCCGGCGTCTACCGGACCAGCGAGAACCCGCTGCCCGATTCATTGCGCGGCAAGCCCGCCCAGGTGCGCCTGCAGGGCGACCGGCTGGTGATGGAACCGCTGAAAACCTGAGCAAGGAAACCCATGGCCAAGATCATCGTCGTCACTTCCGGCAAGGGAGGGGTGGGCAAGACAACCACCAGCGCCAGCTTCGCGAGCGGCCTGGCCCTGCGCGGGCACAAGACCGCCGTCATCGACTTCGACGTCGGCCTGCGCAACCTGGACCTGATCATGGGCTGCGAGCGCCGCGTGGTGTACGACTTCGTCAACGTGATCCACGGCGAGGCCACGCTGAACCAGGCCCTGATCAAGGACAAGCACTCCGACAACCTGTTCATCCTGGCCGCCAGCCAGACGCGCGACAAGGAAGCCCTCACCAAGGAAGGCGTCGAGAAGGTCCTGCACGACCTGGCCGGCATGGACTTCGAGTACATCGTCTGCGACTCGCCGGCGGGCATCGAGACCGGCGCGCTGATGGCCATGCACTTCGCCGACGAGGCGCTGGTGGTGACCAACCCCGAGGTCTCCTCGGTGCGCGACTCCGACCGCATCCTGGGCATGCTGGCCAGCAAGACCAGGCGCGCCATCGACGGCAAGGACCCGGTCAAGGAGCAGCTGCTGATCACCCGCTACAACCCGAACCGGGTGGACCAGGGCCACATGCTGTCGCTGGAGGACATCCAGGACATCCTGCGCATCCCGCTGATCGGCGTGATCCCGGAAAGCGAGGCCGTGCTGCAGGCCAGCAACCAGGGCAGTCCCGCCGTGCACATGAAGGGCACCGACGTGGCCGAGGCCTACCAGGACGTGGTGGCCCGCTTCCTGGGCGAGGACCGGCCGCTGCGCTTCGTCGACCCGCAGAAGGCCGGCCTGCTCAAGCGCCTGTTCGGGAGGAAGGGATGAGCCTGCTCTCTTTCCTGCTCGGGGAGAAGAAGAAAACCGCGAGCGTCGCCAAGGAACGCCTGCAGATCATCCTCGCGCACGAGCGCACCGGCCGCGGCGCGCCGGCCTACCTGCCGGCGCTGCAGCGCGACCTGGTGGCCGTGATCGGCAAGTACGTGAAGATCGATCCCTCGCACCTGAAGGTGAACGTGGAGCGCCAGGACAACCTCGAAGTGCTCGAGGTGAAGATCGAGCTTCCCGAGGTGGCACGCTAACCCTGTCAACATTGACAGTCTTGACAGGGACGCTCTGTCAAGAGATAAATCACGGATGAGCAGTCCGGTCGTCGTCCGTGTCTCGCACCGCTACAGCGCGGCTGCGGAACGGGTATTCGACGCCTGGCTCATCCCCAACCAGGCGGCCCGCTTCCTGTTCCGCACGCGCACGGGCAACGTGATGCGCTGCGAGATCACTCCGGAAGTGGGCGGCGGCTTCACCGTCACCGACCGCCGCCCCGCGGCCGACGGCGAGGAAAGCGTCTTCGACGTGGTGCACCTGGGCAAATACGTCCAGCTCGATCGGCCGCGACGCCTCGTCTTCGACTTCAGCGTACTGACCTTCGGCTCCGACGATCCCACGCGCGTCACCGTGGACATCGTTCCCCTGGGCCCGCAAGCCAGCGAGCTGGTGCTCACGCACGAAATGGGATCCAGCGAGCTCGCCCGCATGAACGAGGAATCCTCCCGCCGCGGCTGGCAGAACATGCTGCAGTTGCTGGAGCGCGAGCTGTTCCCGCGGCGCGTGGGCGTGCAGCTCTAAGGCCTCCACACGGGCGACGAGCCCAAGCGTTGCTCTCCCGCACCACATCGGCAGCGAACGCTCGCCACCGTCTTCGCTGCGGCGCACAATCCGCCCCATGCAGTCCCTCGCCGACCACTTTGCCACCGGCACCGTCGTGGCCGCCGCGCTGGTCCCCCAGGCGATGGAGCGCTTCGATCCCGTCCTGCGCCGCCTGCTGGCCGGGCCGCAGTTCTTCGTGAAGCTGGCCGACGGCCGCTGGAAGCCGCAGGGCTGCCAGCTGGGACTGGGCTGCCAGTGCTTCCACTTCAGCGAACTGCTGGAGCCCGTCGCCCGCGGCTGATCAGGGCTTGTTGCCCGTGCGGCTGTTGGGGCCGCCCTTGTCGCCCTGCCCGGCCATGCCGGTGCGCACCATCTTCTGGTTGGCCTTGCCGCCGATGTGGTCCTCGCGGTCGTGGCGGCTCTCGGGCGTGCGCCGGCCCTCGTTCTTCTGCGTCGGCGCCTGTTCACCCTGCTTGTTGGTGTCGTTCTCCACCTTGCCGGACTGGCCTTCCTGCTTGTCCTGGGGCTGGTTCTTGTAGCGGTGCGTCATCTGGGTACTCCTTGGTTCATTCCTTGCGCGTGGACTGCACGGTGGGCTCGGTCGTGCCCGGTTCCGCCAGCTTGCGATGCATCTGCGCCGCGGCCTGCGAAGGCATCACCTTGCTCATGGCCACCTGCAGCTTGTTCTTCCAGCCGGCCACGACGTCGGCCTCGCCCTTGAGCATGGCCTGGAAGCCGATCCTGGCCACCTGTTCGGGATCCATCAGCATCTTGGGATCGTTGGCCACCTTGGTGGTCTCCATCCCGGCGCGCTCGAAGAACTCGGTGTCCGTGGGACCGGGCATGAGGCAGCTCACCGTCACCTCCGTGCCCTTGAGCTCGTTGCGCAGCGCGATGGAGAAGGAATCGATGAAGGCCTTGGTGCCGTTGTAGACAGCCTGGAAGCTTCCCGGCTGGAAGCCGGCGATGGATCCCGTCACCAGGATGCGACCCCGCGCCCGCGCCACCATGCCGCGCGCGACGAACTGGATCAGGTGCACCGTGCCGGTCACGTTGGTGTTGATCACGTGCAGGATGGCCTCGAAGTCCTGCGACAGGAAGGAGCCGCCCAGGCCGTGGCCCGCGTTGGCCATCAGCACGTCCACCTCGCGCTCGCCGATCGCCTGGATCAGGTGCATCACGCCGCCTGTCGTGGCCAGGTCCGCCTGCACGGCCTGCACCCGCGCGCCCAACGCCTCGAAATCCTTCACCGCGTCGGCCAGCGGCGTGTCGGCCGCCACCACCAGGTCGTAGCCGTGCTCCGCCGCGCAGCGCGCCAGGTGATAGCCGATCCCTGACGAAGCGCCCGTGACCACGGCCAGCGGCCGCGGCGCCTTGAGTTCATCCATAGCGAATCTCCTTGAATCCGCTTCCATTCTGGGAAGCGCCCGGAGGCTCGCTTGTCGGACGGAAGACCCTGTCGTGCCGGGCGCGGTCCGGCACGCACCAGGGTGCGCCTCAGCCTTTCCGGGCGCGGCACATGGCTTCGATCTTGTTGCCGTCCGGGTCGCGCACGAAGGCCGCGTAGTAGTCGTCGGAGTACTCCTTGCGCAGGCCTGGCCTGCCTTCGTCCTCGGCACCCATGGCGATGGCAGTGCGATGGAAGGCCTGCACTTCCTGCTCGTCGGCCGCGCCGAAGCAGATATGCGTGCCGTTCCCGGGATTGGCCGCCTGGCCGTCATGCGGCAGCTGGATCCAGAAGTCCGGGAAGTCGCGGCCGTAGCCGGCGCCTTCGTCGTAGGTCATCAGGCACTTCATCTGCAGCGTGGCCAGCACCGCGTCGTAGAACTTCTTGGCGCGCGGGAAGTCGTTGGTGCCGAGCGAGACATGCGCGAGCACGGGCAAGGTAGGCATGGCGAACTCCTCTCTGTGCGTGGAAGCCGCCATGCTAGGACGACCGCGTGCAAAAGCCAGCGCCGTCCACGGTGCGGAAGCTGTGCGCAAGGACAGCTTCGCCGCCGACGCACATGGAACTTCGCTCTCCCACGGCCGTGCAAGGCAGGGCGGACAATCCCTAATTCCCGCGCCTGGCCACCAGCTCCGGATACCCCGTCGCCGGATCCGGCACCCGCCTGAACTCCCACTCCGGCAGCAGCGCCAGAACGATCTCCGCCGTCGTGCGCACGATGCAGCCGGGCATCACATGGCCGCCACGCACCTGGCCCTGCGCATCGGAGACGCTGGCATGCAGGTGGGCGCCATCCGGGGACAAGGTGCCCGCGAGCGTGACAAGTTCCAGCGGCCCCTCGATCACCATCCCCTCCGCTGCATCGGCATAGCGCAGCACCGCCTGCGAAAAGCTGCCCACCGCCGAAAGCACGCAGGCTGCATCCATCTCCAGCTCCCGCAACTTCTGCAGCAAGGCCGGACGCAGGTCCTCGCCCGGCACCAGGCGCAGCACATGCACCTGCATCACGCCCCCAGCGGGCTCACGCCGATCCAGGCCCTGTGCAGCCAGAACGCGAACACCGCCCAGGCCACGGCGCCCACCACCACCGCGATCGCGGTGCGGGAGGCGCGCACCTCCGGCACCGTGACGAGGGTGCGATCGCGCCGCCTGGCGGAACGGAAGTCGAACACCGCCCACACGAGGAAGCTGCCGAACAGCACCAGGTCCGCCAGCGTGTTGTTGACGACCAGGTGCGCGAAAGCCCACAGCTTCACGCCGAGGATCATCGGGTGGCGCAGCTTCGCCCTGATGTGGTTCTCCGGCACGTAGGCCGCGGCCAACAGCACGAAGGCGACCAGCGTCAGCAGCGACACCGCATGGCGCAGGCCCACCGGCGGCGGATTCCACAGCACCGTGGGCGCCTGCCGCGCCAACGCATAGCCCCAGGCGACCAGCACGAAGCCGGCGATCGCCAGCATCGAGTACAGCGCCTTCCAGCCCTTGTCGCCCAGGCGCTCCACCATGTCCGTGCGCCAGCCTTCGGCCACGATGCGCGTGGAATGCACGCCCAGGAACAGCACCAGTCCCAGCACGAGTGCGGCCATGGACAAACCCTCTTCACCACCGAAGCGGCGGATTCTGCCCCTTTGCGAAGCCGGTGCCAAAGGGCCTTTGGGGCCGGTTCCCGGTTGTCCGCGGATGTTCCATGGAAGTTCATTGTCCAAGGTAGTCGTAGTAGCTAGGAGTCCGGCCGGCGCTGTGGACAAGGCCGATTTCCCCTTGCAGATCAAGGACCTGCGAAGCCGCAACCACTGTGGGCAGCCTAGCGTCGGAGCTGTCCTACAAACTTGGACAACATCCGTCCTGCAACCGGCCTTGTGGATAAGCGCCGGGTTGTGCCGGAACCATCCACAGGCTTGTCCGCGCCAGAAAAATTTTTCTGACGGCTTGCCCTGTGGTTCACCGGCGACGCGACCGTGGATGGGGCTTGACGACGCGCATCCCCTACCATCGCGCCATGCCGTACACCGTCGCCGTTCGCACCCTGTGCGAATTCACCGCCAGGCGCGGCGACCTGGACCTGCGGTTCACGCCCACCCCCAGCGCGCGCGAGGGCATGGCGGGCCACCAGCTGGTGGCGGGCCGGCGCGGGCCGCAGTACGAAACCGAGATTTCCCTCCATGGCGAATTCGGGGACCTGCAGGTGCGCGGCCGCGCCGACGGCTACGACCCGCTGCGCAATCGCCTGGAGGAGATCAAGACCCACCGCGGCGATCTCGCGCGGCAGCCGGCCAACCACAGGCACCTGCACTGGGCCCAGGCCAAGGTCTACGGCTGGCTCCTGTGCGAAGCCCGCGGCCTGGCCGAAGTGGAAGTGGCGCTGGTGTACTTCGACATCGCCACGCAACAGGAGACCTGTTTCGCCGAAACCCATCCGGCCGCGGCACTGGGGGCGTTCTTCGAGGAACAATGCCGCGCGTTCATGGCCTGGGCCGGGCGCGAGCAGGCGCATCGCGAGCGTCGCGATGCGTCGTTGACCACCCTCGCCTTCCCGCATCCGTCCTTCCGCACCGGCCAGCGCACGATGG
Organism: Pseudomonadota bacterium; assembly: GCA_023438115.1. Lineage (GTDB taxonomy): Bacteria > Pseudomonadota > Gammaproteobacteria > Burkholderiales > Burkholderiaceae_C > Ramlibacter. The sequence continues at coordinate 26,882 of JAEZEB010000292.1, forward strand.
CGGAGTCGGTCTACCGGGGTGCCGCGAGTGGCCGCTGCGTGCTCGCGCAGGCGCCCACGGGCATCGGCAAGACCATCGCCTCGCTGTTCGGCCTGCTCAAGGCCGTGCCGGCGCAGGACATCGACAAGGTCTTCTACCTCACCGCCAAGTCCACGGGCCGGCAGCTTGCGCTGGATGCTGCTGCGCAATTGCAGCGCGACGCTCCGGCGCCGCCCTTGCGCGTGCTGGAACTCACCGCGCGCGACAAGGCCTGCGAGCATCGTGACAAGGCTTGCCATGGCGATTCCTGCCCGCTCGCGCGCGGCTTCTACGATCGTCTTCCCGCCGCCCGCGACGAGGCGCTGCAAGTTGCGGCGATGGATGCGCCCACGCTGCGCACCGTCGCCCTGCGCTACCAGGTCTGCCCCTACTACCTCGCGCAGGAACTCTCGCGCTGGTCCGATCTGGTCGTGGGCGACTACAACTACTGGTTCGACGGCAGCGCGATGCTGTATGCCGCCACGCTCGCCCACCAGTGGCGCGTGGGCGTGTTGGCGGACGAGGCGCACAACCTGGTGGAGCGCGCACGCGCGATGTATTCCGCGAGCCTGGAGCAGTCCACCTTGCGCAATGTGCGCAGCACGGCACCGGCACAGATCCGCAAGTCGCTGGACAAGGTGAACCGCGGCTTCACTGCGCTGCGCAAGTCCTTCGAGCCAGCGCAATCCGCGCCCGACACCCTGCCCACGAACTTCGTCAATGCGCTGAAGCAGGCCACCGCGGACATCGAGACGCACCTCGCCGAGGCGGCCCCGGGCTTCGTCGATGCGGGCCTGCAGCAGTGCTACTTCGACCTGCTCGCCTTCCTGCGCCTGGCTGAATCCTTCGGGCCGCACTCGGTGCTGGAGTTCACCGACGTAACGGCCCCGCGCGGCCGCAGCAACGCCACGCTGCGCATCCAGAACCTCATCCCCGCGTCCTTCCTCGCGCCGCGCTTCGCGGCTGCGCGCACCGCGACGCTGTTCTCCGCCACGCTCAGTCCCGCGCAATACCAGCGGGACATGCTGGGCCTGCCGGCCGACACCGTCTGGATGGATGTCGAGTCGCCCTTCAGTGCGCGGCAGCTGCAGGTGCAGGTGGTGAGCCGCATCTCCACGCGCTATCCGGACCGGCAACGCTCCGCCGCGCCGATCGCGGATCTCATCGCGCGCCAGTACGCGGCGCAGCCCGGCAACTACCTCGCCTTCTTCAGCAGCTTCGACTATCTCGCGCTGGTGGCCGCCGCGTTCCGGCAGCGCTACCCCGAAGTGCCGGCCTGGCTGCAGGAGCGCGGCATGGACGAGGCGCGGCGCGACGCCTTCCTGCAGCGCTTCGTGCCCGGCGGCGCAGGCGTGGGCTTCGCGGTGCTGGGCGGCAGCTTCGGCGAAGGCATCGACCTGCGCGGCGACCGCCTGGTCGGCGCCTTCGTGGCCACGCTGGGCCTGCCGCAGGTGAATGCGCGCAACGAGCAGCTGCGCGCCTGCCTGCAGCAGGTATTCGGCGCCGGTTACGACTACACCTACCTCTACCCCGGTATCCAGAAGGTCGTGCAGGCCGCCGGCCGCGTCGTGCGCACGCAGGAGGACCGCGGCATCGTCTACCTCATCGACGACCGCTTCGACCGCCCGGCCGTGCGGCAGCTGCTGCCGGCGTGGTGGGAGCTCGGCCGTGCCGCGCCGGCCTGAAGCTGCTGGCAGGGCGTCTCTTCCGTAGGAGAAGGCCGCAAATCGCCCTGTCAACCGTGATGCATTTGGACAAATCTGTTAGGGTAGGGGCTTCGCCAATCACCTAGCGCACCGGACGAGCTTCCGGAACCCGCGGGTCCCCGGAGGGCCCGCGCGCGCGACGACACAAACAGCCGTTTCCATGCCAGCGCCCGGCCACGCCCCGCGCCGGCGCCAGCTTTGGGATCGTCCACGGCTGCGGAGCGGTGCAGCAGCCAGGAGGAATCACGCCGATGTGCGGAATCGCAGGGGAACTTCGCTTCGACGGCCAGCCGCTAGCCCCGGACGTGCTGGCCCGCATGACACGCAGCCAGCACCATCGCGGTCCGGATGCCGAGGGCATCTGGTCTTCGCCGCAGCGCGGCTTCGGCCACCGGCGGCTGCGCATCATGGACCTGTCCGAGGCCGCGCAGCAGCCCATGATCGACGCCCAGCTCGGCCTGGGCGTCGTCTTCAACGGCGCCATCTACAACCATGCCGCGCTGCGCGGCGAGTTGCAGGCGCGCGGCTACACCTTCTTTTCCAGCGGCGACACCGAGGTGCTGCTCAAGGCCTACCACGCCTGGGGCGGCGACTTCGTGCGCCGCCTCAACGGCATGTTCGCCTTCGCGATCTGGGAACGCGACTCCGGCCGCGTGCTGCTGGGTCGCGATCGCCTGGGCATCAAGCCGCTGTACTACGCCGACGTGCCCGGTGGCATGCGCTTCGCCTCCACGCTGCCCGCGCTGGTGGCCGGCGGTGATGTGGACACCGCCGTGGATCCGGCCGGCCTGCATCACTACCTCTCCTTCCATGCGGTCGTGCCGCCGCCGCACACCATCCTGCGCGGCGTGCGCAAGCTGCCGCCGGCCACGCTGATGGTGGTGGAGCCCGATGGCCGCCGCACCAGCCATGCCTACTGGTCGCTGGGCTTCCATCGCAGCGCGGCCGAGGAGCGCCTGTCCGCCGAAGACTGGCAGCAGCGCGTGCTGGATGGCCTGCGCATGGCCGTGAAGCGCCGGCTCGTCGCCGACGTCCCGGTGGGCGCCCTGCTCTCCGGCGGCGTCGACTCCAGCCTCATCGTGGGCCTGATGGCCGAGGCCGGCGTGAAGGACCTGCGCACCTACAACGTCGGCTTCGAGGACGTGGGCGGCGAGAAGGGCAACGAGTTCGAGTACGCCGACATCGTGGCGAAGCATTTCGGCACCGTGCACGAGCGCATCTTCGTGCCGGAGCAGGAGCTGCTGCAGCGCCTGCCCGACGCGATCGAGGCGATGAGCGAACCCATGGTCAGCCACGACTGCATCGGCTTCTTCCTGCTCGCGCAGGCCGTCTCGCGCCACAGCCGCGTGGTGCAGAGCGGCCAGGGCGCCGACGAGGTGTTCGGCGGCTACCACTGGTATCCCGCGCTGCAGGGAAGCAGCGCGCCGGTGGCCGACTACCTGAAGGCCTTCCGCGACCGCGACCACGAGGAGTACCTCGCGACGGTGCATCCCGACTACGCGACGGAGGACTTGTCCGCGCGCTTCGTCGCCGAGCGCTTCGGCATGCCCGGCGCGGGCGACCCGGTGGAACAGGCCCTGCGCCTGGACACCACCGTGATGCTGGTGGACGACCCGGTCAAGCGCGTCGACAACATGACGATGGCCTTCGGCCTGGAAGCGCGCGTGCCCTTCCTCGACCACGAGCTGGTGGAATTGGCCGCGCGCGTGCCGGTGCGCCACAAGCTCGCCGGCGGCGGCAAGGGCGTGCTCAAGGAGGCCGCGCGTGCCGTGATCCCCTCCGAGGTGATCGACCGGCCCAAGGGCTACTTCCCCGTGCCCGGCCTCAAGCACCTGCAGGGCGAGACGCTGGAGCGCGTGCGCGATGCGCTCACCGGCCAGGCAGCGCGCGAGCGCGGCCTGTTCCAGCCCGCTTATGTGGACCGCCTGCTCACGCATCCCTCGGACCACATCACGCCCCTGCGGGGCTCCAAGCTGTGGCAGCTCGGCCTGCTGGAGCTGTGGCTGCAAACCCACCTGCGATAGACAAGGAGACCGACGATGCTGCGACAACAAGCCCAGCGCGCCCAGCGCCTCGACCGCCACGCGATCCCCCTCGCCGACCCGGGCGCCGTCCCGGCCGCGGCCGGCGAAGGCCGCATCGTCGAATGCGGCTGGGGACGCCTGATCGCGGGCCACACCTTTCCCGACGCGGCCGCCGTCGCGGCGGCGTTGCTCGCCGAGGGCAGCGGCAAGCGCGACATCGCCTTCTACCTGGACAAGCCGCACGTGGTGGTGGCGCAGGCGCCGCAGGACCTGTTCGTCGATCCGTCCGAAACCTACCGCCTGTGGCTGGCCAACTACCGGCCGCCGCGCGCCGCGCGCCGCGGCTTCACCGTGCGGCGGCTGCGCACCCGCGCCGACATCGCCGCGGCCAACGCCATCTACCGCGACCGCCGCATGGTCACGCTGGATCCCGCGATCGCGTGGGAGCAGCGGACGCAGCGCCATGTGGAGCATGTGCTCGCGGAAGACCGCGCCACCGGCGAAGTGATCGGCGTGGCCATGGGCATCGACCACTGCGAAGCCTGGGGCGACCCGGCCGGCGGCTCCAGCCTCTGGTCGCTGGCGGTCGCGCCGCAGGCGGCGCACCCCGGCGTGGGCGAGGCGATCACGCGCCACCTGGCCGAACACTTCCAGGCGCGCGGGCGCAACTACATGGACCTCTCGGTGCTGCACGACAACCGCAGCGCCATCGCGCTGTACGAGAAGCTGGGCTTCCGCAACGTGGCGGTGTTCGCGGTCAAGCGCCGCAACGCGATCAACGTGCCGCTGTTCACCACGCCGGCGGCCGACAGCTGGCACGGCTTCAACCCCTATGCGCGCATCATCCTCGACGAGGCCTTGCGCCGCGGCATCGGCATCGACCCGGTGGATCCGGAGGCCGGCTACTTCAAGCTGAGCCACGCAGGCCGCACGGTGGCCTGCCGCGAGTCGCTGTCGGAGCTGACCAGCGCCGTGGCGATGAGCCGCTGCGCCGACAAGCGCGTCACCTCGCGCCTGCTCGCGGCCGCCGGCCTCAACGTGCCGGCGCAGGCGCCCGCCACCACGCCCGAGGCCAACCGCGCCTTCCTGCGCCAGCACGGCTCCATCGTCGTCAAGCCGGTGGACGGCGAGCAGGGCAAGGGCATCAGCGTCGGCATCACCGACGCCGACGAGATGGAAGCGGCGATCGAGACCGCCAGCCGCGTGGACGAGCGCGTGCTGCTGGAGCAGTTCTGCGAAGGCCAGGACCTGCGTATCGTGGTGATCGGCCACCAGGTGGTGGCCGCCGCGGTGCGCCGCCCGGCCACGGTGGTGGGCGACGGGCAATCCACCATCGCCGACCTGATCGCCAAGCAGAGCCGCCGCCGCGCCGCCGCCACCGGCGGCGAATCGAAGATCCCGCTGGATGCGGAAACGCGCCGCTGCATCGGCCTGCAGGGCTGGCAGCTCGAGGACGTGCTGCCGGCCGACGTCGCCCTGCCCGTGCGCCGTACCGCCAACCTGCACACCGGGGGCACCATCCACGACGTGACGGCGCAACTGCATCCCACGCTGCGCATGGCCGCCGAACAGGCCAGCCGCGTGCTGGAGATCCCGGTGACGGGACTGGACTTCCTGGTGCCGGCGGTCGACGGTCCCGACTACGTGATCATCGAGGCCAACGAGCGTCCGGGCCTGGCCAACCACGAACCGCAGCCGACGGCGCAGCGCTTCGTGGACCTGCTCTTTCCCACCACGCGCATGCAGGAGGTGGCCGCATGAACCTCGAAGCCGGCCGCGCCCGGCCGCTGCCTGCCATCGACGAGGCCTTCCTCGAGGAAAGCCTGTTGCAGCTGATGGCCATCCCCAGTCCCGTGGGCATGACCGACGGCGTGGTGCGCTACACCGCCACGCGGCTGGAAAGCATCGGCCTGCCCTACGAGATCACGCGCCGCGGCGCGATCCGCGCCACGCTCAAGGGCCGCGCGCGGCTGCCCGCGCGCGCCGTCGTCGCGCACCTGGACACCCTGGGCGCGATGGTGCGCGAGCTCAAGCCCAATGGCCGGCTGGCCATCGTGCCCATCGGCAGCTGGAGCGCGCGCTTCGCGGAAGGCGCACGCCTGACCATCTTCGGCGACGAGGTGCAGGCGCGCGGCACCTGCCTGGCGCTCAAGACCTCGGGCCATGCCTTCGGCGGCGAAGTGGACACGCAGCCCTCGGGCTGGGACCACGTGGAAGTGCGCGTGGACCTGCCCGCGCGCAACGCCTCCGACCTCGCCGGCCTGGGCCTGAACGTGGGCGACTGGATCGCCTTCGATCCCATGGTGGAACTGGTGCCGGGCGGCTACATCAACGGCCGCTATCTCGACGACAAGGCCGCCGTCGCCGCGCTGCTGACCGCCTGCAAGGCCGTGCGCGACGCGGGCCTGAAGCCGCCGGTCGATGCGCATCCGCTCTTCACCATCACCGAGGAAGTGGGCTCGGGCGCCTCGGCGGCACTGCACGGCGACATCGCCGAAATGGTGAGCCTGGACATCGCCATCGCGGCGCCGGGGCAGAACACCGACGAACACCACGCCACGATCTGCATGCAGGACCTCAGCGGGCCCTTCGACTACCACCTGTCGCACAAGCTGATCGCGCTGGCGCGCGAGTTCGGCATCCCGCACAAGCGCGACGTGTTCCGCTTCTACCGCTCCGACTCCGCCGCGGCCGTGGAGGCAGGCAACGACATCCGCACGGCGCTGATCGGTTTCGGCGCCGATGCCTCGCATGGCTACGAGCGCACGCACCGCGACGCGCTGCATGCGCTCACGCGCCTCACGCTCGCCTATCTCCTGTCGGATCCGGTGGCGCAGCGCGATCGCAAGAGCCTCGGTTCTCTCGAGGGCTTCACCGAGCAGCTCAAGCCCGCGCAGATGGAGGTGCCCTCCACCAACCTGCCGGCGCCGGGGGAATTCCTGGACGCCGCGGAAGGCGAGGGCTGAGGCCCCTGGCGCTCAGGCCGCGCGGCCCAGCGCCAGTTCCTCTTCCAGTTCGCTCGCCATCAGGTCGCCGAGCGCCGCGGGGCGCGAATACGGCGCCAGGGCGTCGGCGCCCGACTGTCCCAGCACGCCCAGCGCGTGCGTGTAGCCGGCCTGCACCACCTTCTCGAAGGCGCCCCACTCCAGCATGCCGTAGCGGTGCACCTCGGGCGCGAAGTACAGGTCGACCAGCGCCTGCACTTCCTTCTGGCGCGCGTAGCTGTTCATCATGCTGGCGTTGAGCAGCAGCGAGGTGATGGACGGCAGGCGGTGGCGCCGTCCCAGCAGCTTGTCGCGCAGCAGCGCGAAGGCGCCCGGCACCTCGTCGAGCGTGTAGCGCACGTTGCGGTCGCGCAGCAGGTTCACGCCCACGATGCGGGCCGCGCCCTGCCGGCGCATCACGTCGGCGGGGAAGTTGTTGAAGGTGCCGCCGTCGATGTGCAGCTCGCCTTCCAGCAGCACCGGCGGCAGCGCGCCGGGAATCGACACGCTGGCGCGGATCGACTTGGCCAGCGGCCCCTGCGTGCGTACCGATTCCTGGGCGGCGGAATAGTTGCTGCTGACGCAGAAGTAGGTCTTCCACAGGTCCTCGATGCCGGCGCCTTCGCCGCAGGAGTCGGCCACGGCCTGGTCGATCACGCGCTTGAGGCGCCCGCCGCGGATCAGCGACAGCATGGGGACGGGATTGAAGTCGCGCGTGGGGTTGGCGCGGAAGGCGTGCCGCGCGCGGCGCACCATCTCCTCGGCCGGCAGGTCCATCGCGGCCAGCGCGCCCATCACGGCGCCGATGCTGGTGCCGCCCACGAGGTCGAACTCGACCTGCTGCTCCTCCAGCGCGCGCAGCACGCCCAGGTGCGCGAAGCCCCGGGCGCCGCCGCCGGAGAGCACCAGGCCCACGGCATGGCCGCTGAGGATGCGCGCGGCGCGCTGCCAGTCGCGCCGCAGGCCGCGGCGCAGGTGCAGGT
>JAEZEB010000304.1 GCA_023438115.1 Pseudomonadota bacterium
CCGCCGGACAGGGCGCCGATCACGTCGCCCTTGGTCACGCGGCCGTCGCGGCCCGTGCCGGCGACGGAGCCGGCCGGCAGGTTGTTGTCGGCCATCATCTTGGCCGCGGCCGGCATGGCCACGTCCGACTTCGAACCGCCGGCGGCGGGGCTCGGGGCGGCCGCGGCAGGCTTGGCGGCAGCCGGCGCCGGAGCGGCGGCGGAGGCCTTGCCTTCGCTGTCGATCTTCGCGATCACCTGGTCGGCGACCACGGTGCCGCCGTCTTCCACGACGATCTCGGACAGCACGCCGGCGCTGGGCGCCGGCACTTCGAGCACGACCTTGTCGGTCTCGATCTCGATCAGGATCTCGTCCTGCGCCACGGCCTCGCCGGGCTTCTTCTTCCACTGCAGCAGGGTCGCCTCCGCAACCGATTCGGACAGTTGCGGGACCTTGACGTCAACGATAGCCATGTGTGTTCTTCCTGGTGTTCTGTGCGCGCACGGCGGACGGCTGCGCGCTTCGCGCGAGCCACCCGCCATCCATCATTACTTGGTGAGGACGAAGCCCTTCAGCTTGGCGAAGGCGGCATCGACCAGCGCCTTCTGCTGTTCCACGTGCAGGTGCGAGTAGCCGACGGCGGGCGAAGCGGAAGCCGCGCGGCCGGCATAACCCAGCTTCTGGCCTTCGTTCATGTTCTCGTGGATGTTGTGCTGGATGAAGAACCAGGCGCCCTGGTTCTGCGGCTCGTCCTGGCACCACACGATGTCCGTCACGTTCGGGTACTTCTTCAGCTCGGTAGCGAAAGCCTTGTGCGGGAACGGATAGAGCTGCTCGACGCGGATGATCGCCACGTCGTCGGCGCCCTTCTCCTCGCGCTTCTTGGCCAGGTCGTAGTAGACCTTGCCCGAGCACACGACCAGGCGCTTGACCTTGTCGGCCTTCAGGTCGCCCGTGTCCGGCAGCACCGTCTGGAACGCGCCCTTGGTGAACTCGCCGATGGGCGAGGTGGCGTCCTTGTTCCGCAGCAGCGACTTGGGCGTCATGATCACCAGCGGCTTGCGCCGCGGGCGGATCATCTGCCGGCGCAGCAGGTGGAAGATCTGGCTGGCGGTGGTCGGCTGCACGACCTGGATGTTCGTGTCGGCCGACAGCTGCATGAAGCGCTCCAGGCGCGCCGAGCTGTGCTCGGGACCCTGCCCTTCGTAGCCGTGCGGCAGCATCAGCGTGATGCCGTTGACGCGGCCCCACTTCACCTCGCCCGAGGCGATGAACTGGTCGATCACGACCTGCGCGCCGTTGGCGAAGTCGCCGAACTGCGCTTCCCAGATCACCAGGGTGTTGGGGTCGTTGGAGGCGTAGCCGTACTCGAAGCCGAGGACCGCCTCTTCCGACAGGATGGAGTCGATGCAGACGAAGGGGGCCTGGCCCTCGGCGACGTTCTGCAGCGGGATGTAGGTGCCGGTGTCCCAGCGCTCGCGGCTCTGGTCGTGCAGCACGGCGTGGCGGTGCACGAAGGTGCCGCGGCCGACGTCCTCGCCGGACAGGCGCACCGGGTAGCCGGAGGCGACCAGCGACGCATAGGCCATGTGCTCGCCCATGCCCCAGTCCACGTTGACCTCGCCGCGGCCCATGGCGGCGCGGTCTTCCAGCACCTTCTTCACCAGCGGGTGCACGGTGAAGTTCTCCGGCACGGTGGTGATGCGCTCGGCCAGGCGCTTCCACTCGGCCAGCGGGATGGCGGTATCGGCGGCGTCGGTCCACTTCTTGCCCAGGAACGGCGCCCAGTCGACGGCGTACTTGCTCTTGAAGTTGGACAGCACCGGGTCGACCGTGTGCTTGCCGGCGTCCATGGCGGCGCGGTAGGCCTTGAACATGTCGTCGCCCAGCGATTCGCCCATGCCCTGGGCGGCCAGCTTGTCGGCGTAGAGCTTGCGCGTGCCGGCATGGGCGGCGATCTTCTTGTACATCAGCGGCTGGGTGAGCGAGGGGGTGTCCTGCTCGTTGTGGCCCAGCTTGCGGAAGCAGACGATGTCGACGACCACGTCCTTGTTGAACTCCATGCGGTACTCGAGCGCCAGCTGCGTCGCGAGCACCACCGCCTCGGGATCGTCGCCGTTCACATGCAGCACGGGCGCCTCGATCATCTTGACGACGTCGGTGCAGTACAGCGTGGAGCGCGTGTCGCGCGGATCGGAGGTGGTGAAGCCGATCTGGTTGTTGATGACGATGTGCACCGTGCCGCCCGTGTAGTAGCCACGGGTTTCGGCCAGCGCCAGCGTCTCCATCACCACGCCCTGGCCGGCGAAGGCGGCGTCGCCGTGCACCAGCACGGGCAGCACCTGCGCGCCGCGCGCGTCGGCGCGGCGGTCCATGCGGGCGCGCACGGAACCCTCGACCACCGGGTTCACGATCTCCAGGTGCGAGGGGTTGAAGGCCAGCGACAGGTGCACCGGCCCGCCGGGCGTGCTGACGTCGGAGCTGAAGCCCTGGTGGTACTTCACGTCGCCGGCGGGCAGGTCTTCGGGGGCGGTGTGCTCGAACTCGGCGAACAGGTCCTTGGGCATCTTGCCCAGGGTGTTGACCAGCACGTTCAGGCGGCCGCGGTGGGCCATGCCGATCACGATCTCCTGCACGCCCTTCTCGCCGGCGCGCTGGATCAGTTCGTCCATCGAGGCGATGAAGCTCTCGCCGCCTTCGAGCGAGAAGCGCTTCTGGCCGACGTACTTGGTGTGCAGGAAGCGCTCGAGGCCCTCGGCGGCCGTCAGGCGGTCGAGGATGTGGCGCTTCTTCTCGGGGCCGAAGTTCGGCTTGCTGCGGATGGATTCCAGCTTCTGCTGCCACCAGCGCTTGTGGCCCTGGTCGCTGATGTACATGTACTCGGCGCCGATGGTGCCGCAGTAGGTCTCGCGCAGCGCGTTGAGCAGCTCGCGCAGCGCCATGCTGTCCTTGCCGAAGAAGGTGTTGCTGGTGTTGAACACCGCTTCCTGGTCGGCGTCGGTGAAGCCGTAGAAGGCCGGATCCAGCTCCGGGATGTTCTCGCGCTCGGTGCGCTTGAGCGGATCGAGGTCGGCCCAGCGGGCGCCGACGTTGCGGTAGGCGGCGATCAGCTGCTGGACCGCCGTGCGCTTGCGCGCCATCTCCGAATCCGCGCTGCGGGCGCCGACGACGCGGGTGCCGCCCTGCTTCGCGCGCTCGGCGAAAGCGTTGATGACCGGAAGGTGGGGAACGTCCTTGGCGTTGCTGCCGTCGACGGCCGGCACGTGCTGCAGCGCGTCGAAGTACTCCCGCCAGTGGTCGGGCACGCTGCCCGGATTGGCCAGGTAGTTCTCGTACATCTCCTCGACGTACGGGGCGTTGCCGCCAAACAGGTAGGAATTGCCTCGGTAGGCCGTGTAGACGGAGCTCTGGTCGCTCATCGTGACTCGCTACTTTCCGTCTCCCTGCAGGAGACATGAGCTGGTTGGAAAACCTCCCGCGACACGGCTGAACCGGTTGGCGGATGCGACTGTGGGGGAAGGACCCTGGTTGCGCGGGGAATTGTGCCACCGAACGCGAACCACTGCCACGCGCAGGGTGTGACAGTGTTGCGCAGAGCTTGCATGCGGGACCGATGAGCACGGTCCCGCGCGGCCCTCAGGGCTTCTGCACGAGATCGCGGATCTGCTGCAGCGCCGAGGGGTCCTCGATCGTGGTCAGGTCGCCCGCGTCGCGCCCTTCGCACACGGCCTGGATCGCGCGGCGCAGCATCTTGCCGCTGCGCGTCTTGGGCAGCATCGTGACGAAATGCACGCGCGACGGCCGCGCCACCGCTCCGAGTTGGCCGTCCACCACCTTCATGATGTCGCCTTCGAGCTTCAGGCGTGCGCCCTCGTCCGCCAGCGCGGACGCGTCGCGGGCGACCGCGAAGGCCATGGCCACCTGGCCTTTGACCGGGTCGGCCACGCCCACGACCGCGACCTCGGCCACGTTGGGATGGCTGGAGATGCTCTCCTCGATCTCGCGCGTGCCCAGGCGGTGGCCGGCGACGTTGATCACGTCGTCGGTGCGGCCGAGGATGTAGTAGTAGCCGTCCTTGTCGCGGATGCCCCAGTCGAAAGTGCTATAGACCTGGCGGCCGGGGATGCTGGACCAGTAGGTCTGGACGTAGCGCTCGTCGTCGCCCCACACGGTCTGCATGAAGCCCGGCGGGGTCGGCCCTTCGATGACCACCACGCCCTTCTGGCCCGGTTCGGTGAGTTCCTCGCCGGTGGACTCGTGCACCAGCCGCACGTCGTAGCCGAACACGGGCACGCCCGGGCTGCCGAAGCGGCTTTCCATCTTCTCCACGCCGTTGGCAACGGTCAGGATCGGCCAGCCACTTTCGGTCTGCCAGTAGTTGTCGATGATGGGCACGCCCAGCGCGTCGCTGATCCAGCGGGCGGTGGGCTCGTCCAGCGGCTCGCCGGCCAGGAACAGCGCCTTGAGGCTGGAGAGGTCGTGCTTCTTCAGGTAGGCCGCATCCTGCTTCTTCAGCACGCGCACCGCCGTCGGCGCGCTGAACATCGAGGTCACCTTGTACTTCTCCACCAGGCTCCACCAGATGCCGGCGTCGGGCCGGATCGGCAGGCCTTCGTAGAGGATGGTCGCCATGCCCGCGATCAGCGGGCCGTAGACGATGTAGCTGTGGCCCACCACCCAGCCGATGTCGCTGGTGGAGAAGTAGGTCTCCCCGGGTTCGCCCAGGAAGATGTGCTTCATGCTGGCCGCGAGCGCCACCGCGTAGCCGCCCACGTCGCGCTGCACGCCCTTGGGCTTGCCGGTGGTGCCGCTGGTGTAGAGCGTGTAGCTGATGTCCGTGGCGTCCAGCCAGGTGCAAGCCACTTCCGTGCGCGCGTGGCGGCCGGCCAGCGTCGCCCAGTCGTGGTCGCGGCCCTCGACCTTCTCCATCGGCGCGAGGCCGCGGTCGACCAGCAGCACGGCCTGCGGCTTGTGGCTGGCCAGCCGGATGGCCTCGTCCAGCAGGGGCTTGTACGGCACCACCTTGCCGCCGCGCGAGCCGGCGTCGGCGCTGACGATCACCTTGGGCTGCGCATCCTCGATGCGCGAAGCCAGCGACACCGAGGCGAAGCCGCCGAACACCACCGCGTGGATCGCGCCGATGCGCGCGCAGGCGAGCATCGCGAACACGGCCTCGGGGATCATGGGCATGTAGAGCAGGACGCGATCGCCCTTGCCCACGCCGAAGGACTGCAGCACCGCCGCCGTGCGCTGCACCTCGGCGTGCAGCTCGCGGAACGAGTACACGCGTTCCTGGCCGGTCTCGGTGGAGACGTAGATCAGCGCCGCCTGGTCTGCGCGCGCCGCGAGATGGCGGTCCACGGCGTTGTGGCACAGATTGGTCCGTCCGCCGGTGAACCAGCGGTAGAACGGCGGCCGGCTCGCGTCGCAGATGCGCTGCGGCGGCGTCTCCCAGTCGATCAGGCGGGCCTGTTCGGCCCAGAAGGCATCCGGCTGCTCGATGGAACGCCGGTGGAATTCTGCGTAGCGCATTGCGTCTCCTGCGGGTCTCGCGCCATTGTTCGGGCGCGGCTTGCCGCAGGCTGACGCGGCAGGCCTTCCTATTTGATGATGCCCAGGACTTCCTTGAAACGGGGATGTCCCGCATCCCCCAGCCATTCGAAGGCCACCATCTCCGTCGTGACCAGTTCCGCGCCCGCCCCGGCGAGGCGGTCGAAGGCGGCGTCGCGGTTGCGTTCGCTGCGCGAGCCGCAGGCATCCGTGACGACCCACACCTCCATCTCCTCCTCCAGCAGGCCCAGCGCGGTCTGCATCAGGCACACGTGCGCCTCGCAGCCGGCCAGCACCAGGCTTTCGCGCGCGGGCGCGGCCTGCGCCGGCTTCTGCAGGTGCTTCGGCAGGCTGCGCGCGTTGCCGCCCTGCGGCTTCGCCGCGGGCTTGAGCCGCGGCAGGAGCACGCTGCTGCCGTCGAACGCCATCTTGGAGATCACGCGCCCGGCCACCAGCGGCTGCAATGCGTCCACCGTGGCGCCCAGGCCCTGCGGGTTCTCCTCGGTGCACCACAGGGGCACCTGCAGCAGCTGGGCGATGCGCGCGAGCCGCACGGCGTTGGCGAGCACGCGGTCGCCTTCGTGGATGACGGGCATCAGGCGGGACTGGTAGTCGACCAGCACGAGTTGGGAGTCTTCGGCGTCCAGCAGCATCGGTGTTCCTTTGCGTGGATTATTCCAGCCGCGGCACGATAGGGAACATGCCTAAGCGGACGCGGGCCAGCGCAACGGTAAACTTCCAGCGCCCCGCCATGCCAAGCCGCGCCACTCCCGATTCCCGCCCCATCCGGCTGCTGTGCGTGGAGGACAACCCCGACGACGTGGAGCTGATGGGCATCGCCCTCGAGCGGGCCGACCCCGGCCGCCGCTACGAGCTGCACCGGGTGGACAATGCCGCCAGTTTCGTCGCGGCGCTCGAAGGCGATTGGGACGTGATCCTGTGCGACTTCAACCTTCCCCGCTTCTCTCCCTATGCAGCGCTGCAGATCCTGGTGACGCGCCGCTGCAGCATCCCGCTGATCGTGCTCACGCGCGCCATCGGCGAGGAAGCGGCCGTCCACGTGCTGCGTTGCGGCGCCAAGGACTACCTCACCAAGGACAAGCTGGGCACGCTGCCGCAGATCATCGGGCGCGTGCTCGAGGAACGGCGGCGCGCGCAGGAGAAGGAGCGGCTCGACGCGGAACTGCAGGCCGCGTACGCGCGGCTGAAGGAGCTGTCGGCCCGCTTCGTGCTTGCCCAGGAACGCGAACGCTCCCACATCTCCCGCGAATTGCACGACCAGCTCGGACAGACGCTCACCGCCGTGGTGATCCACCTGCACGCGGCGGAACGCTCCGCCGGCGACGCGGAAGCGGCGCGCAGGCACAGCAGCACCGCCGCGGAACTGGCGAACGGCGCGCTGCAGCAGCTCAAGACCTTGTCCTTCTCGTTGCGGCCGGCCCAGCTGGACCTGCTGGGCCTGGTGCCCGCGGTGCAGTCGGCGATGGCGCGCATCGCCGAGCCCGCGGGCCTGCGCTGCGAGGTGACCACCCGTGGGCAGGAACCGGAAAAGCTGGAAGAAAATGCGGCCGTGGCCGTGCGGCTGGTGCAGGAGGCGCTGACCAACACGGTGCGCCATGCCGAGGCAACGCGGGTGCGGGTGCGGCTGCGCTTCCTGCCGCGCGGTCGCATCAGCGTGCTGGTGCTGGACGATGGCGTGGGCTTCGACAAGGCGGCGGTGCTGGACGGCCGGCAAACCGAGCGCAACATCGGGCTGTACGGCATGATCGAACGGACCGAACTGGCCGGCGGCCGGCTGCACATCCGCACCCGCAAGGGCCGCGGCGTGGCCATCCGCGCGGTGCTCTAGAACAGAAAGACAGCCAGGAGGGCGCATGATCCATCCCCACCCCAACGCCAACATGCCCATCCAGATCGTGCTCGCCGACGACCACGACCTGGTGCGCTCGGGCATCAAGGCCCTGCTCTCCACCGTCGAAGGCGTGCGCGTGATCGCGGAAGCCCGCAACGGCAACGAGCTGCTGGCCCTGCTCGAATCGGTGAAACCCGACGTCGTGATGACGGACATCTCCATGCCCGGCATGGACGGCATCACCGCGATCGCGGAGATCCACGCGCGCCATCCCGACGTGCGGGTGATCGTGCTGTCGATGTACGACACGGTGGACTTCGTCAAGCGCGCGGTGGCCAACGGCGCCTGCGGCTACCTGATGAAGGATGCGCCGCCCTTCGAGCTGGAACAGGCGCTGCGCAGCGTGATGGCGACCGGCAGCTACTTCAGCGCCGCCGTCGCCCAACGCCTGCTGCAGCCCTCGGAGCCCACGGTGGACGACGAGCTCACGACGCGCCAGGTGGAGATCCTCACCCTGATCGCGCAGGGCAAGTCGGCCAAGGAGATCGCCTTCGAACTCGGGCTGAGCCCGAAGACGGTGGACGTGCACCGCGCGCGCATCATGGAGCGGCTGCGGCTGAACGACATCGCTTCGCTCACGCGCTACGCGGTGCGCAAGGGGCTGGTGAAGGCGTGATGCAGGACGAATGACCGCCGGCCATTTCGTCCTGCGTCATCCTCACTGCGGCAGCACGCGCACCAGCCTCCCGTTCCGTTCGTCGGTCACCAGGTACAGCAGCCCGTCGGGGCCCTGCCGCACGTCGCGCACGCGGCCCACACCTTCGAGCAGCCGATGCTCGCGTCCGACCTTGCCGTCCGCCATCTCCAGGCGCGCGAGGTAGCGGAACTTCAGCGAACCGACGAAGAGGTCGCCCTTCATCGCGTCGCCATAGCGGTCGCTGGTGAGGAAGGCCATGCCCGAGGGAGCGATCGAGGGCGTCCACTGGTGCAGCGGCTGTTCCATGCCGGCCTTTTCCGTGCCCTCGCCCATCTTGCCGCCGCCGTAGTTCTCGCCGAACGTGATGACCGGCCAGCCGTAGTTGCGCCCGGCCCGCGGCACGTTGATCTCGTCGCCGCCCTGCGGGCCGTGCTCGTGCATCCAGAAGGTGCCGTCGGGCGCCAGCGTCGCGCCCTGGGAGTTGCGGTGGCCCCAGCTCCAGATCTCCGGCAGCGCGCCCGCACGGCCCGCCAGCGGGTTGCCGTCCGCGGCGCCGCCTTCCTTCTTCACGCGCACCACCTTGCCGTGGTGGTTGTCCAGCGTCTGCGCATCCTGCCGCCGCGAGTTGCGCTCGCCCAGCGTGAGGAACAGGTTGCCGTCCCTGGCCTCCACGATGCGGCAGCCGAAGTGCATGGCGCTCGCCACCTTGGGACGGGCGCTGAAGATCACCTTCACGTCCTCCAGCCGCTTCTCGTCGGCGGCCAGGCGCGCGCGCGCCAGTGCGGTGCTGTTGCCGCCCTGGCCCGGCTCCGAGAAGCAGAAGTACAGGGTGCGGTTGCGCGCGAAGCCCGCATCGAGCACCACGTCCAGCAGGCCGCCCTGCCCGCCCGCGGCGACTTCGGGCACGCCGGCGAGAGGTTCGCCCAGGCGGCCCTGCGCCTCCACGATGCGCATGCGCCCGGGGCGCTCGGTGACGAGGAAGCGGCCCTCGGGCAGGAAGGCCACGGCCCAGGGATGGTCCAGGCCCTCGGCGACGGTCTGGGCACGGACGGACTGCGCCGCCGCCCCGCCGGCGAAGGAAGCTGCGAGAATCCCCGCCGTGCAGCATGCCGCCAGCGGGCCCCAGAGTCCGCGGCGCGTGGTGGTTCGAAGTTCGGTACGCATGACCGGATTGTTCCCCAGCCGCGACACGCGCGGGGTCGGCGCCGGATTTTCGAGACAGATCAAGAACTTGGAATGCATTGTTCACTTGACGTCGAGGCTCATCGGCAGCTAATCTCCGCGGCCATGAAACCCTGGCCGAGCTTGCTCCTTGCGCTGGCGGCGACGGGCGCGCACGCGATGCCGCCCGCCTCCGCCGAGGACGACATCGGCCGCTTCATGGCCGAAAAACGCCTGGTGGACCGGCTCGAGGACGTGCGGGTGCACATGGGCGAGCGCATGAGCGAAGGCGCGAGCCGTGTCGCGCACCGCGCTTCCGACCTCGTGGTCACTGCCATGGCTTTTCTCGGCGTGCCCTACCGCCGCGGCGGCGATTCGGCGGAGACCGGCTTCGACTGCAGCGGCTTCGTGAAGGCGATCTACCAGCAGGCGGCCGGCCTGGTGCTCCCGCGCCTGGCCAAGGAGCAGGCGGCCGCCACGCAGACGATCGACCGCCGCGAGCTGCAGCCGGGCGACCTGGTGTTCTTCAACACCCTGCGGCGCACCTTCAGCCACGTCGGCATCTACATCGGCGACAACAAGTTCATCCACTCCCCCAAGCCGGGCGCGCAGGTGCGCGTGGAGGACATGGGCGTGCCCTACTGGTCGTCGCGCTTCGACGGCGCGCGCCGGGTGCTGCCGGTGGCGCAGGTCGCGCCGGCGGAGTAGGAGCGGCCGCGCCCAAGGCAAAGGGGCGCCGCGCGCCCCTTTGCTTGTATCGGGTTCCCGCCCGCGGGGACGATCCCTACTTGCGCTGCGGCGGCACGTCCGTGCAGGTGCCGTGCGCCACTTCCGCCGCCATGCCGATGCTCTCGCCCAGCGTGGGGTGCGGGTGGATGGTCTTGCCGATGTCGACCTCGTCGGCGCCCATCTCGATGGCCAGCGCGATCTCGCCGATCATGTCGCCGGCGTGCGTGCCGACGATGCCGCCGCCCACGATGCGGCGGGTCTGCGCGTCGAACAGCAGCTTGGTGAAGCCTTCGTCACGGGTGTTGGCGATGGCGCGGCCCGAAGCCGACCAGGGGAACAGGCCCCTCTTGACGGCGATGCCCTGGGCCTTCGCCTGGTCCTCGGTCAGGCCCACCCAGGCCACCTCGGGATCCGTGTAGGCGACGCTGGGGATCACGCGGGCATCGAAGGTGCTCTTCTCGCCGGCGGCCGCCTCGGCGGCCACGTGGCCTTCGTGCACTGCCTTGTGCGCCAGCATGGGCTGGCCCACGATGTCGCCGATGGCGTAGATGTGCGGCACGTTGGTGCGCATCTGGATGTCGACCGGGATGAAGCCGCGGTCGCTGACCTTCACGCCCGCCTTGTCCGCACCGATCTTGTTGCCGTTCGGGCTGCGGCCCACGGCCTGCAGCACCAGGTCGTACAGCTGCCGCTCCTTCGGCGCCTGCTCGCCCTCGAAGCGAACCAGGATGCCGTCCTTGGTCGCCTCGGCGCCGACGGTCTTCGTCTTCAGCATGATGTTGTCGAAGCGCGGCGCGTTCATCTTCTGCCACACGCGCACCAGGTCGCGGTCGGCGCCCTGCATCAGGCCGTCGAGCATTTCCACCACGTCCAGGCGCGCGCCCAGCGTGGAGTACACCGTGCCCATCTCCAGGCCGATGATGCCGCCGCCCAGGATCAGCATGCGCTTGGGCGCGGTGGCGAGTTCCAGCGCGCCAGTGGAGTCGACGACGCGCGGGTCCTTCGGCATGAAGGGCAGGTGCACGGCCTGCGAGCCGGCCGCGATGATCGCATTGCGGAAGCGGATGACCTGCTTCCTGCCGCTGGTTTCCGAACCGGTGCCCGTGGTCTCCTCGACCTGCAGGTGGTTCGCGTCCAGGAAAGTGCCGATGCCGCGCACGACGGTCACCTTGCGCATCTTTGCCATCGCGGTCAGGCCACCGGTGAGCTTGCCGACGACCTTGTCCTTGTGGGCCTTGAGCTTGGCGCGGTCGATCTTGGGCTTGCCGTAGCTCACGCCGAGGTCCGCGAAGTGGCTCACCTCGTCCATCACGGCGGCCACGTGCAGCAGCGCCTTGGACGGGATGCAGCCGACGTTGAGGCACACGCCACCGAGGGTCGCGTAGCGCTCGACGATCACGGTCTTCATGCCGAGGTCGGCCGCGCGGAACGCGGCGGAGTAGCCGCCCGGGCCGCCGCCGAGGACGAGCATCTCGCACTCGAGGTCGACGCCGCCACCGTAGCTACCCGCCACCGGCGCCGGGGCCGGTGCAGGCGTGGCAGCAGGCTTTTCTTCCTTGGCAGGAGAGGCCTGGGGTGCTGGGCTGGCGGCGGCGGCTTCCGCAGCCTCCAGCACCAGCAGCACCGACCCTTCCTTGACCTTGTCGCCCACCTTGACGCGCACGTCCTTCACCACGCCCGCGTGCGTCGAGGGAATCTCCATGGAGGCCTTGTCGCTCTCCACCGTGACGAGCGACTGCTCGAGCTTGACCGTGTCGCCGGGCTTCACGAGCACCTCGATCACGGCCACGTCCTCGAAGTCCCCGATGTCGGGGACCTTCACTTCCGTCTGTGCCATCGTTCTACTTTGCCTCTTTGGCCTTGAGGGTGAAGATGTCGCAGGGCATCTCCGAGTTGCGGTCGAACTCGCAGCCGGCGGCGATCCCCGCTTCCGCCACTTCCTTCGCGGTCTTCGCGCGCGAGAAGGCGGCGTGCATCGCGCCCAGCGCAAAGCTGCGGCCCGAGCCTATGCCCCAGAACTCCTTGAATTCGAACACCTCGCGGTAGCTGTACAGCCCGTAGATTCCGCTGGCGTTGGCGATCACCACGCTGAACTGGCTCGACTCGTAGGGATCGCTGTCCTCTTCCTTGGTCTGCAGGAAGAAGTTGTCCTTGAGGTAGGGATGCAGCTTGGTGAAGGTGTCGAAGACCTCGTCCTTGCTGCCGAGCTTGAGGATCTCGCGCGGCATGGAGCCCATGGCTTTGCGCAGCACGGGAAAGTGCGCCACGGTGCCGGCCATGCCGATGTAGCTCGGGCCGTCGTCGGTCTCGACGCGGAAGATCTTGGTGTTGTCCTCGAACCGGTGCGCGAGGCGGGTGTCGCCGAAGGTCACCAGGGTATCGGCTGCGATCGCGATCTGCCCGGCTTTCTTCACCACCACTACTGTTGTCATCGGGGCTTTCTAGTTCTTAGAGAAGGACGCGGCGGAAGTCCGCCAGGATCTGCCCGAGGTAGGCGTTGAAGCGGGCGGCCGATGCGCCGTCGACGACGCGGTGGTCCCACGACAGCGACAGCGGCAGCATCAGGCGGGGCTGGAACTGCTTGCCGTCCCAGACCGGTTCGGTCTGGCTCCTGGACACCCCTAGGATAGCGACTTCCGGCGCGTTGATGATCGGTGTGAAGTACCGGCCGCCGATACCGCCGAGTGAAGAAATGGTGAAAGTGGCGCCCGACATCTCCGCGGGGCTGAGCTTGCCCTCGCGCGCCTTCTTCGCGAGCTCGGCCGTCTCCTGCGCGATCTGCATCACGCCCTTGCGGTCCGCGTCCTTGATCACCGGCACCACGAGGCCGTTGGGCGTGTCGGCGGCGAAGCCGATGTGCCAGTAGTTCTTGTAGACCAGCTCCTCGCCGTCCAGCGAGCTGTTGAACTCGGGGAACTTCTTCAGCGCCGCGACGCAGGCCTTCACGAGGAAGGCGAGCATCGTCACCTTGGCGCCGGACTTTTCGTTCTCCTTGTTCAGCTGCAGGCGGAACGCCTCGAGCTCGGTGATGTCCGCGTCGTCGTGGTTGGTGACGTGCGGGATCATCACCCAGTTGCGATGCAGGTTCGCCGCGGCGATCTTCTTGATGCGCGAGACGCTCTTGCGCTCGACGGGGCCGAACTTCGCGAAGTCCACCTGCGGCCAGGGCAGCAGGCCCAGCGCCTCGCCGCCGCCGGCGACCTTGCCGCCGGCCGCGCCGGTGCGCCGCTCGCCGGCCATCACCTGCTTGGTGAAGGCCTGGACGTCTTCCTGCGTGATGCGGCCCTTGGGGCCGGTACCCTTCACTTCTTCCAGCGGCACGCCGAGCTCGCGCGCGAACTTGCGCACGGAAGGCGAGGCATGGGGCAGCGTGCCCGAGGGCGCGGCCGGTTCGTGCGGCGGCAGTGCGGCCGTGGGAAGAGTGCGTTCCTGCGTCGCGGCAGGCGCGGGAGCCGGTGCCTGCGCGGGCGCAGCGGGCGCGGCAGCGGGTTGCGGCGCCGCGGCGCCCTGCCCTTCGACGACCGCGATCAGGTCACCGATGTTGACCGTGTCGCCGACCTTGACCTTCAGCTCCTTCACCTTGCCGGCGGCCGACGAGGGAATCTCCATCGAGGCCTTGTCGGATTCGACGGTGATGAGCGACTGCTCCACCTTCACCGTGTCGCCGGGCTTCACCAGCAGTTCGATGACGGCGACGTCCTTGAAGTCGCCGATGTCGGGAACGCGGATCTCGATCGCCTGGCTGGCTCCGCTGGCAGGCTGCGCCGCGGGCGCGGGAGCCGCCGCGGCGGGCGCAGGGGCAGATGCTGCCGGCGAGGGCGCCGGAGCGGAGGCCTCCTGCGTATCGATCACCGCGATGACCGAGCCTTCGGCGACGTTGTCGCCGAGCTTCACGCGCAGCTCCTTCAGCACGCCCGCATGGCTCGACGGGATCTCCATCGAGGCCTTGTCGGACTCCACCGTGATCAGCGACTGCTCCGCCTTGATGGCGTCGCCGGGCTTGACCAGCAGCTCGATGACGGCGACTTCCTTGAAGTCCCCGATGTCGGGGACCTTCACTTCGACCAGTGCCATGTTTCTTGTTCTCCGGCGGCCCGGACGCGGGCCTTCTCGTTGTTGCGTTGCGCGTCAGGCGTAGAGCGGGTTCAGCTTGTCGGCCTTGATGCCGTACTTGCGGATGGCCTCGGCCACCTTCGCCACCGGGACGCTGCCCTCTTCCGCCAGCGCCTTGAGCGCAGCGACCGCGATGTAGTGGCGGTTCACCTCGAAGTGCTCGCGCAGCTTGGTGCGGAAGTCGCTGCGGCCGAAGCCGTCGGTGCCGAGCACCTTGTACGCGCGTCCCTTGGGGATGAAGGCGCGGATCTGGTCGACGTACAGCTTGATGTAGTCGGTGGACGCCACGACGGGGCCGGCATGCTTCTCGAGCTGCTGCGTGACGAAGGGCACGCGCGGCTTGGCCGTCGGGTGCAGCAGGTTGTGGCGCTCGCAGTCCAGGCCGTCGCGCGCCAGCTCGTTGAAGCTGGGGCAGCTCCACACGTCGGCGTGCACGCCCCAGTCCTTGGCCAGCAGCTCCTGCGCGGCCAGCGACTCGCGCAGGATGGTGCCGCTGCCCAGCAGCTGCACGCGCACCTTGCCGGCGTCGCCGGGCTTGCACATGTACATGCCCTTGACGATCTGCTCCTCGGTGCCGGGCTGCAGGCCGGGCATCGGGTAGTTCTCATTCAGCAGGGTGATGTAGTAGAAGACGTTCTCCTGCTTCTCCACCATGCGCTTGAGGCCGTCCTGCATGATCACCGCGACTTCGTGCGCGAAGGTCGGGTCGTAGCTCACGCAGTTGGGGATGGTCTGCGCCAGGATGTGGCTGTGGCCGTCCTCGTGCTGCAGGCCTTCGCCGTTGAGGGTCGTGCGCCCGGAGGTGCCGCCCAGCAGGAAGCCGCGCGCCTGCATGTCGCCGGCGGCCCAGCACAGGTCGCCCACGCGCTGCAGCCCGAACATCGAGTAGTAGATGTAGAACGGGATCATGACGCGGTTGCTGGTGCTGTAGCTGGTCGCCGCCGCGATCCAGCTGGCCATGCCGCCCGCCTCGTTGATGCCTTCCTGCAGGATCTGGCCGCCCACGTCCTCCTTGTAGTAGGAGACCTGGTCGCGGTCCTGCGGGGTGTACTTCTGGCCCTGGTGGTTGTAGATGCCGATCTGGCGGAACAGGCCTTCCATGCCGAAGGTGCGCGCCTCGTCGACCAGGATGGGCACCACGCGCGGGCCCAGTTCCTTGTCGCGCAACAGCGCCGTCAGGAATCGGACGAACGCCTGCGTGGTGGAGATCTCGCGGCCCTCCGCCGTCGGGTCCGTCACGGCCTTGAACGCGTCGAGCGCCGGCACCTTGAACTGCTCGTCCGCCTTCGGGCGGCGCTTGGGCAGGTAGCCGCCGAGCGCCTTGCGCCGGGCGTGCAGGTACTGCATCTCGGGCGTGTTTTCTTCGGGCTTGTAGAACGGGATCTCGGACAGCTTGTCGTCGGGGATCGGGATGTTGAAGCGGTCGCGGAAGGCGCGGATGTCGTCGTCGGCGAGCTTCTTGGCCTGGTGGGCGATGTTCTTGCCCTCGCCGGCCTTGCCCATGCCGAAGCCCTTGACGGTCTTCACCAGCAGCACCGTGGGCTGGCCCTTGTGGTTGGCCGCGCGGTGGAAGGCCGCGTAGACCTTCTGGGGATCGTGGCCGCCGCGGTTGAGGCGCCAGATGTCCTCGTCGCTCATCTTGGAGACCATCTCCAGCAGCTTGGGATGGCGGCCGAAGAAGTTCTTGCGCACGAAGGCGCCGTCGTTGGCCTTCATCGCCTGGTAGTCGCCGTCCAGGACATCCATCATCACCTTGCGCAGGATGCCTTCCTTGTCGCGGGCGAGCAGCGGGTCCCAGTAGCTGCCCCAGATCAGCTTGATGACGTTCCAGCCGGCGCCGCGGAACTCGCCTTCGAGCTCCTGGATGATCTTGCCGTTGCCGCGCACCGGGCCGTCGAGGCGCTGCAGGTTGCAGTTGACGACGAAGATCAGGTTGTCCAGGCCCTCGCGCGCGGCCACGCCGATCGCGCCCATGGACTCGACCTCGTCCATCTCGCCGTCGCCCAGGAACGCCCAGACCTTGCGGTTGGCCGTGTCGGCGATGCCGCGGGCGTGCAGGTACTTCAGGAAGCGGGCCTGGTAGATCGCCATCAGCGGGCCGAGGCCCATCGACACCGTGGGGAACTGCCAGAACTCCGGCATCAGCTTGGGGTGCGGATAGCTGGAGAGGCCCTTGCCGTCCACTTCCTGGCGGAAGTTCAGCAGCTGTTCCTCGGTGATGCGGCCTTCGAGGAAGGCACGGGCGTAGATGCCGGGGGCGCTGTGGCCCTGCACGTAGAGACAGTCGCCGCCGTGGCCTTCGCTCTCGGCGTGCCAGAAGTGGTTGAAGCCGGCGCCCAGCATGGTGGCCAGCGATGCGAAGGAACTGATGTGCCCGCCGAGGTCGCCGCCGTCCTCGGGATGGATGCGGTTGGCCTTCACGACCATCGCCATGGCGTTCCAGCGCATGTAGGCGCGCAGGCGCTCCTCCATCTCGAGGTTGCCGGGGCAGCGCTCCTCGTCTTCCGGTTCGATGGTGTTGACGTAGCCGGTGGTGGCCGAGAAAGGCATGTCGATGCCTTCCTGGCGCGCCTGTTCCAGCAGTTGTTCCAGCAGGAAATGTCCCCGTTCACGGCCCTCGCTGGCGATCACGGCGGACAGGGCCTCCAGCCACTCCCGCGTCTCCTGTGCGTCGGGGTCGTTGGCGGCCGCTCCGAACAGGTTGTCGGGCTGTGCGGACATGGTGTCTCCTTGGTGCGTCTGTGAATTTAGTACGGGCTGCCCGTACTGGGGCGAGTGTCGCACAAAGAGGGGGTGATTCCAAATTGCGCAGCCACGTTTCATGATTCGAAATTCAATGAGGCACTTCGGCCTCGTCGCTGATTCCAAGACCTCGGGGCCCCCTAAACTAGCGGCACTCATGCATGACTCTCCCGCTTCGGAGCTGCCTTCCGAAGGACCGATCCCCGACTGGTGGCGGCACTGGTGGCGCCGCCAGACGCCCACGCGCCAGGACCGCTTCGCGATGCTCGCGCCGCTGGCGGCCGTGCTGCTGTTCCTGGCCGCCATCGTTTCCGCCTTCGGCTACCTGCGGCTGGAGGAAATGGACCGCGAGCAGGAAGCCGTGCGCCGCGACGTCGAGTACGGCCAGCAGCGCATGCGCCTGCGCCTGCTGGAGCGCCAGGAACAGCTGATGCGCATCGCGCGCGACATCTCCAACAAGGAGGTCGATCCGCAGGAATTCGTCGGCCGCGCGGAATCCATGATCGCGCAGTACCCCGAGCTGCTGATGCTCACCTGGATCGACGAGCGCCGCCGCATCCTGGCGAGCTATGCCGCGCCCAGCCTGAGCGTCTCGCAGGCGCGCGTCGTCGGCGAGGTGCTGCGTCCGGGCGAGACCGAGACCATGTACAGCCTCGCGCGGGACCTGCAACAGCCGGTCTACTCGCAGCCCGTCGCCGGACCGGACAGCTCCGGCCTGCTCCAGTTGCACGTGCCCCTGGCCGAACAGGGCAAGTTCGGCGGCATCATCCTCGGCGAGTACTCCATCGACAGCCTCCTGCGCTATGGCGTCCCCTCGGAAGTGCTCGCCAAGTACGCCGTGTCCCTGCTCGATGGCAAGGGCCGCGTGCTCGCGGGCACCTCGGTGCCGCCGCGCAATCCGGCCACGCAGTTCCTGCCCTGGGCGGCGAACCCCAACGAATATGAAGTGCCGGTCTCGCCCGTGGGCAACGGCCTGATCATCCGCGCGCAGGCCTATCGCACCGGCCTCGGCGTGATCGGCAGCGGCCTCTTCTGGCTGGTGGGCGCCCTGTCCGCCATGACGGCCTGGATGCTGATCGCCAACTGGCGCCACACGCGCCGCCGCATGCAGGCGCAGCAGGCGCTGATGGCCGAGACCAACTTCCGGCGCGCCATGGAGAACTCCATGCTCACGGGCATGCGCGCGCTCGACATGCACGGCCGCATCACCTACGTCAACGCCGCGTTCTGCCAGATGACGCAGTGGAGCGAGGCCGAACTGGTCGGCCGCACGCCGCCCTTCCCCTACTGGCCCGAGGACGACCGCGACCTGCTGATGGCGCGCCTGGAGGACGAGATCAACGGCCGCACCATCCAGGGCGGCTTCCAGGTGCGCGTCAAGCGCAAGGACGGCACCCTGTTCGACGCCCGCCTGTACGTCTCGCCGCTGGTCGATGCCAAGGGCACGCAGACCGGCTGGATGACGTCGATGACCGACATCACCGAGCCGACGCGCATCCGCGAGCAGCTGCAGGCCTCGCACGAGCGCTTCACCACCGTGCTGGAAGCGCTCGACGCCTCCGTGTCGGTCGCGCCGCTGGGCAGCGAGGAGCTGCTGTTCGCCAACAAGCTGTACCGCCTCTGGTTCGGCGGCCGCGCCGGCGGGCACCTGCAGATGGTGGCGCAGGCGGGCATGTCGGATCGCCCGCATCCGACCGACCACGTCGACGACGTCGATCCCTTCGCCGGCCTGCCGACCAACTCGCTCACCTCCGCCAGTTCGGAGAACGCCGAGATCTTCGTGCCCGAACTCGGCAAGTGGCTGGAGGTGCGCTCGCGCTACCTGAACTGGGTCGACGGCCGACTCGCGCAGATGGTCATCGCCACCGACATCACGGCACGCCGGAACGCCGAGGAACAGGCCGCGGCGCAGGCCGAGCGCGCGCAGGCCGCCAGCCGCCTGATCACCATGGGCGAGATGGCGTCCAGCGTGGCGCACGAGCTGAACCAGCCGCTCACGGCCATTACCAACTACTGCAACGGCCTGGTCTCGCGCATCCGCAGCAAGCAGATCGCCGAGGACGACGTGCTCGCCGCTCTCGACAAGACCGCCCGCCAGGCGCAGCGCGCGGGCCAGATCATCCAGCGCATCCGCACCTTCGTGAAGCGCAGCGAGCCCAATCGCACGCTCTCCGACGTGAGCGTGATCGTGAGCGAGGCCATGGAACTGGCGGAGATCGAGCTGCGCCGCCGCAACGTGCGCATGTCGCACTATGTCGCCGCCCGCCTGCCGCACCTCATGGTCGATCCCATCCTGATCGAGCAGGTGCTCGTCAACCTGCTGCGCAACGCCGCCGAATCCGTCGAACAGGCGGCGCGGCCGCCCGGCCGGCGCAGCGTCGAACTGCGCGTGGTGCCGCGCCAGCTCGACGCGCAGGAAGGCATCGAGTTCTCCGTCGTCGACACGGGCCAGGGCCTGGCGCCGGAAGTGCTGGAGCGCCTGTACGAAGCCTTCTTCTCCACCAAGCCCGAAGGCATGGGCATCGGCCTGAACCTCTGCCGCTCGATCGTCGAGTCGCACCAGGGCCGGATGGAGGCGGAGAACCTCTACAATGGAAGCGAGGTCGTCGGCTGCCGGTTCTCCTTCTGGATCCCGGTGGCGGGCGCAGCCAATCCGTCAGTAGGCAAGGACGCGGGGGTGACCACAGCATGAGCCTGATTCCCAAGAAGGGCACTGTTTACGTCGTCGACGACGACGAGGCGGTGCGCGATTCGTTGCAGTGGCTGCTCGAAGGCAAGGACTACCGCGTCCGCTGCTTCGATTCCGCCGAATCCTTCCTCGCGCGCTACGACCCGCGCGAAGTCGCCTGCCTGATCGTCGACATCCGCATGGCCGGCATGACGGGCCTCGAGTTGCAGGACCGGCTCGTCGAGCGCAAGTCGCCCCTTCCCGTCGTCTTCATCACCGGCCACGGCGACGTGCCCATGGCCGTGAACACGATGAAGAAGGGCGCCATGGATTTCATCCAGAAGCCCTTCAAGGAAGCCGAGCTGGTGAGCCTGGTCGAGCGCATGCTCGAGCGCGCCAAGGACACCTTCGCCGAATACCAGAGCGCCGCCAGCCGCGACGCCCTGCTCTCCAAGCTCACCTCGCGCGAGGCGCAGGTGCTCGAACGCATCGTCGCCGGCCGCCTGAACAAGCAGATCGCCGACGACCTGGGCATCAGCATCAAGACGGTGGAGGCGCACCGCGCCAACATCATGGAGAAGCTGAACGCCAACACCGTGGCCGACCTCCTGAAGATCGCGCTCGGCCAGAACCCGCCGAAGGCCTGACCCCTTCCCCGTCCACCAGACGCGCCCTTCCCGGGCGCGTTTTTCCTCCCGCACTCCCATGACCGCACAACGCATCGACGGCAACGCGCTTGCCAAGAAGATCCGCGAGGAAGTCGCCGGCCGCACCGCCGCACTGAAGGCGCGCGGCGTCCAGCCGCACCTGGCCATCCTCCTCGTCGGCGAAGACCCGGCGAGCCAGGTCTACGTGAAGCACAAGGTCGCCGACAGCGAGCAGACCGGCCTGAAGGCCACGCTGGAGCGGCATCCCGCGTCGCTCCCGGAAGCCGACCTGCTGGCGCGCATCCGCGCGCTGAACGACGACCCCTCCGTGCACGGCATCCTGGTGCAGCTGCCCCTGCCAAAGCACATGGACAGCCACAAGGTGATCGAGACCATCTCGCCCGCCAAGGACGTCGACGGCTTCCACGTGGCGAGCGCCGGCGCGCTGATGGTGGGCCAGCCGGGCTTCTGGCCCTGCACGCCCTACGGCTGCCTGAAGATGCTCGACGCGATCGGCTTCGATGCGCGCGGCAAGCACGCCGTGGTGATCGGCCGCAGCAACATCGTGGGCAAGCCGATGGCCATGATGCTGCTGGGCCGCGATGCCACCGTCACCGTCTGCCACAGCCGCACGAAGGATCTCAAGGCGCACACGCTGCAGGCCGACCTGGTGGTGGCCGCGGTGGGCAAGCGCAACGTGCTGACGGCCGACATGGTCAAGCCCGGCGCCGTGGTCATCGACGTCGGCATGAACCGCAACGACGAAGGCAAGCTGTGCGGCGACGTGGACTTCGACGGCGTGCAGGAAGTCGCCGGCTGGATCACGCCGGTGCCCGGCGGCGTCGGCCCCATGACCCGCGCCATGCTGCTGGTCAACACGATCGAGGCGGCCGAACGCACGGCCGCCTGAGGCGCCTGGCGCTCCTCAGAGCGCCAGGTACTGGTGGCGCAGGTCGGCGTCCTCGATCACGGCCCGCGCCGTGCCGTCGAACACGATCTCGCCCATGTCCAGGATCAGCGCGCGGTCGGCCAGGTGCAGCGCCGCGATCGCGTTCTGCTCCACGATGATCGTGGTGAAGCCCAGCTTCTTGATCTCCTCGAGGATCTTCTCGATCTCCTGCACGATCACCGGCGCCAGCCCCTCGTAGGGCTCATCCAGCAGGAGCAGCTTCACGTCCCGCGACAGCGCCCGCGCCACGGCCAGCATCTGCTGTTCGCCGCCGGAAAGCGTCACGGCCTCCTGCCGCCGGCGCTCGGCCAAGCGCGGGAAGTGCTCGTAGAGCCGCTCCAGCGGCCAGCCGCGCGGCTCCTCGATGCGCGCGAGCTGCAGGTTCTCCTCCACCGTCAGCCCGCCGATGATGCGGCGATCCTCGGGCACCAGGCCCACGCCGCAGCGCGCCGCCTGCCACGCCGCCATCGCATGCAGCGCCTTGCCGTCCAGCCAGATCTCGCCGGCCTTCAGCTGCGGATCCCCGAGACGCGCGATCGTGCGCAGCGTGGAGGTCTTGCCCGCGCCGTTGCGCCCGAGCAGCGCCACGATCTCGCCTTCGTGCACCTCGAAGCCGACGCCCTGCACCACATAGCTCTCGCCGTAGTAGGCCTGCAGGTTGCGGCAGGAGAAATAGGCCGTGCCGGCGGGCACGTTCGCGGCGGCCGGCCGCGCGGGTGTGTGTACGTCGCTCACAGGTGCGCCCCTCCCAGGTAGGCCTGCTTCACGCGCTCGTCCTCGCGGATCGCCTGCGGCTCGCCCTCGGCGATCACGGTCCCCTGCGCCATCACGCTGATGCGGCGCGCGAGCGAGAACACCACGTGCATGTCGTGCTCGATGATGACTTTCGTGACCTTGCCGTCGCCCAGGCGCTGCAAGAGGTCGATCGTGTTGTTGGTGTCGGCGCGCGACATGCCCGCCGTCGGCTCGTCCATCAGCAGCAGGCGCGGCTGCTGCACCAGGCACATCGCCAGTTCCAGCCGGCGCTTGTCGCCGCGCGACAGGCTGTCCGCGCGCATGTGCCGCTTGCCCGCCAGGCCCACGTCCGCCAGCACGTGCTCCGCCCGTTCCAGCACCTCGGCCTGCGCATCGGTGCGCGACCATGCGTTTACCGCGAACGCGCCGTCGCGGCGCGCCAGCGTCGGCACCACGGTGTTCTCCAGCAGGCTCAGGTCGCCGAAGATCTCCGGCGTCTGGAACACCCGGGCCACGCCGGCCTGGTTGATCTCGTGCGGCCGCAAGCCGACCAGCGAATTGCCGTCGAAGGTGACGGATCCGGCATCGGGCGCGAGCCGCCCGACCAGGCAGTTGAGCAGCGTCGACTTGCCGGCGCCGTTGGGCCCGATGATCGCGTGGACGCTCCCCTCCTCGACGGCGAGGTTGACGTCGTTCAGCGCCTTCAGTCCGGCGAAGTTCTTGCTGACGCCCTTCACGTGCAGGATGGCCATGCGTGCGTCCTCAGGAAGTGCTGCCCGCGGGCGTGGCGTGCACCGGCGCGGCAGGGACCGGCCGGGCGCGACGCAGGCGCTGCGTGAGCCGCTGGATGCCCTCCATCACGCCCCCGGGCAGGAAGATCACGACCAGCATGAACATCGCGCCCAGCGTCAGCTGCCAGCCTTCGCCGACGAACAGGCTGCTCACGGCGACGGCGGCGTTCTCCACCGGCTCGGGCAGCCAGGCGAAGAAGGCGTGCAGGGTCTGGTTGTTGAAGGCCGAGAAGATGTTCTCCAGGTACTTGATGATGATCGCGCCCAGCATCGGTCCCACCAGCGTCCCCGCGCCCCCGAGGATGGTCATCAGCACCACCTCGCCGGAAGCGGTCCACTGCATCCGCTCGGCGCCCGCCAGCGGATCGGTCACCGCGAGCAGCGAACCCGCCAGGCCCGCGAACACGCCGGAGATCACGAAGGCCGCCAACGCATAGGGGCGCGTGTGCACGCCGGTGAAGTTCAGCCGCGTCTGGTTGGACCGGATCGCGCGCAGCATGGTGCCGAAGGGCGAGCGCGCGATGCGCAGCGACGCGTAGAACGCGGCGATCAGCAGCACGGCGCAGAAGTAGAAGCCGGAGTAGCCGCTCATGGGCAGGCCGAACAGGTTGGCGTGCGGGATGATGGAACTGGGTCCGTTGATCCAGGTATCGAGCACGCGAGGATCGGTGCGCGTGATCTGCAGCCCCGTCTCCCCGTTCGTGATCGGCGTGAGCACCGAGTACGCCAGGTTGTAGGACATCTGGGCGAAGGCCAGCGTGAGAATGGAGAAGTAGATGCCCGAGCGGCGCAGGCTCAGGTAGCCGATCACCAGCGCGAACAGGCCGGCCATCGCCATGCCGCACAGCACGGCCGGGATCACGTTCATGGAAAGCAGCTTGAAGCTCCACACGGCCGTGTACGAGCCCACGCCCAGGAAGGCGGCGTGGCCGAAGGAGAGGTAGCCGGTCAGGCCGAACAGGATGTTGAAGCCGATGGCGAAGATTCCGTAGATGGCGAACTTCTGCAGCAGGTCCGGATAGGCCGCGCCCAGCGGCGCCAGCCACAGCGGCATCGCGAGCACCGCGAGCGCGAAGCCGCCGAACAGCAGCAGGTCCTTGCGGGCGGAGGTGTTCATGTCCTGTTCTCCCTCAGGCTTCCATCAGCCCGCGCCGTCCCAGCAGCCCGCGCGGGCGCACCAGCAGGATCGCGACGGCCACCAGGTAGATCACGATCTGGTCGATGCCCGGCAACAGGCTCTTGACCTCGTTCATCGAGGCCAGCGACTGCAGGATGCCGAGCAGGAAGCCGGCGAGCACCGCACCCGCGAGCGAACCCATGCCGCCGACGACCACCACCACGAAGGACAGCACGAGGAAGTCCATGCCCATGTGGTAGTCGGGCGCCAGGATGGGCGTGTACATCGCGCCGGCCACCCCGGCGACGATCACCGCGATGCCGAACACCACCGTGAAGCGGCGCTCGATGTGGATGCCGAACAGGCCCACCGTCTCGCGGTCGCGCATGCCGGCCCGCACCACCATGCCGAAGGTGGTGAAGCGCAGGAAGGCGAACACCAGCGCGATCACGCCCAGCGAGAAGAGGAAGTACACCAGTCGCCACCACGGATAGCTCAGGGACCCCACGCCCAGCCACGAACCGACGTCGACGCTGCCGGAGAAGGCCTGGGGCGCCGGCATCGGGATCGGGTTGGCGCCGAACCAGGAGCGCACGATCTCCTGCAGCACGATGGCCAGCCCGAAGGTCACCAGGATCTGGTCGGCATGCGGCCGGCGGTAGAAGTGGCGGATCAGGCCACGCTCCATCAGCACGCCCAGCACCAGCATGACGGGGATCGCCAGCAGGATGGACAGCGGCACCGCCCAGTCGATGATGCGCGCGCCGGCGTCGCCCCACCAGATCTCCAGGTAGGGCACTTCCTTGTAGGCATCGAAGAAGGTGACGCTGGTGTCCTTCACCTGGCGCGAGATCGTCAGCAGCTGGTGCAGGCCGACGGCGCAGAAGGCGCCCAGCATGAACAGGGCGCCGTGCGCGAAGTTGACGACACCCAGGGTGCCGAAGATCAGCGTGAGGCCCAGTGCGATGAGCGCGTAGGCGCCGC
This sequence comes from Pseudomonadota bacterium, assembly GCA_023438115.1. Taxonomy (GTDB): domain Bacteria; phylum Pseudomonadota; class Gammaproteobacteria; order Burkholderiales; family Burkholderiaceae_C; genus Ramlibacter. The sequence goes on from JAEZEB010000304.1 coordinate 24,715, forward strand.
CCTTGTCGAGGCCGTTGAGCAGTTGCAGGAGGATCGCATCCATGGCGGTGGCGGTGGGTTGCGGAAGGGCGC
>JAEZEB010000335.1 GCA_023438115.1 Pseudomonadota bacterium
GGCAGCCACAGCCCGCCCTCGAGCTCCACGCGGGCCGCACCGTTCGCGCGCCGCAGCACGCCGGGCAGGAAGTTCATCGCCGGCGAGCCGATGAAGCCGGCGACGAACTGGATGGCGGGATGGTCGTACAGCTCCAGGGGCGAGCCGGTCTGCTCCACGCGGCCATCGCGCATCACCACGATCTTGTCGGCCATGGTCATGGCCTCGATCTGGTCGTGCGTGACGTACACCGAGGTCGTGCGCAGCCGCTGGTGCAGCTCCTTGATCTCGGTGCGCATCTGCACGCGCAGCTTGGCGTCGAGGTTGGACAGCGGCTCGTCGAACAGGAACACCTGCGGGTCGCGCACGATGCAGCGGCCCATGGCGACGCGCTGGCGCTGGCCGCCGGAGAGCTGCCGCGGATAGCGATCGAGCAGCGCGCCCAGCCCCAGGATGTCCGCCGCCTTGCGCACGCGCTCGTCGGCCACGGCCTTCGGCTGCTTGGCGAGCATCAGGCTGAAGGCCATGTTGTCGCGCACCGTCATGTGCGGATACAGCGCGTAGTTCTGGAACACCATCGCGATGTCCCGTTCCTTGGGCGTGAGGCCGTTGACCACGCGGCCGCCGATGCGGATCTCGCCGCGGCTGATCTCCTCCAGGCCCGCGATCATGCGCAGCAGCGTCGACTTGCCGCAGCCCGAAGGCCCCACCAGCACCGCGAACTGCCCGTCCGCAATGGCGATGTCGACGCCGCGGATGATGTGCGCGGCGCCGAAGTACTTCTCCACCCCCTGGATGTCGACCGTGGCCATCAACCCTCGCGCGGTGAGAAAGGCGACGGACCTTGTAGCACGAAAGAAATGGCGCGTCATCGGCGCTGCCCCGCACCGTCCTTGTGCTCAACCGTGGCAAACGTGCTGCCAGAATGGCGCGAAGGAGAAACACGTGGCGAAGGATTTCGACGCGATGGAGGACAGCAGCCGGTCGTCCGCGCCCCACATCCGGATGCTGGCCTCGCCGGCGCGGCGTCGGGTGCTGCGGGTTTCCGCGGGAGCCACGGCCGCGGGCCTGCTGGCGCCCTGGCTCGCGGCTTGCGCGGCTTTGCCTGCGAACACTCCGCGCGCGCGGCCCGGCTTCGCGGGCATCCCGATCGGCCGCGAGGACCGCATCGTCGTCCCCGCCGGCTATGTGGCATCGGTGATCGCGCCCTGGGGCGAGCCGGTGGGCCTGCCGGGCAACATGCCTGCATGGCGGCCCGATGGGGGCAACACCGCCGACGAACAGGCCGCGCAGCTGGGCATGCACCACGACGGCTTGCACTACTTCCCACTGGATGGATCGCGGCGCGGCCTGCTGGCGATCAACCACGAGTACGTCGATGACGGCCTCCTGCATGCCGACGGATTGCAGGCGTGGTCCGCGGAGAAGGTGCGCAAGAGCCAGGCGGCGCACGGCATCTCGGTCGTCGAGGTGGAGCAGGGCCCGGACGGCGGCTGGCAACTCGTGCGGCCTTCGCGCTTCGCGCGGCGCATCACCGCGACGACGCCGTTCGGGATCGGCGGTCCCGCCGCGGGCCATCCCTTGATGCGCACGGCCGCCGATCCGCAGGGGCGCACGGTGCTGGGCACCTTCGCCAATTGCGCGTCGGGCATGACGCCCTGGGGCACGTATCTCAGTGGCGAGGAGAACTTCCGCAACTACTTCGCCGCCGGTCCCTCGCCCGATGCGCACCAGCAGCGCTGGGGCATCGGGCGCACTGCGTTCTATCGCTGGTCCGAGCACGACGAGCGTTTCGATGCCGCGCGCCATCCCAACGAACCGAACCGCTTCGGCTGGATCGTCGAAGTCGATCCCATGGATCCGGCTTCCCTGCCCGTCAAGCGCACCGCGCTCGGCCGCGCCGCGCACGAAGGCGCCTGGGTGGCGGTGACGAAGGACGGCCGCGCGGTGGTGTACAGCGGCGAGGACGCGCGCAACGAGTGCATCTACAAGTTCGTGAGCCGCGACCGCATCCGGCCCGCGGGCGACGGGCTCACCGCGGCGCAGGCCAACCGCGAACTGCTGGACCACGGCACGCTCTACGTCGCGCGTTTCGAGGCCGACGGCACGGGCGCGTGGCTGCCGCTCGTGCATGGCACCGGGCCGCTGGTGGCGGCGAACGGCTTCGCCGACCAGGGCGAGGTGCTGGTGAAGGCGCGGCAGGCGAGCGACGCGCTGGGCGCGACGCCGATGGACCGGCCCGAGTGGCTGGCGATCGATCCCCTCACCGGGACCGTCTACTGCACGCTTACCAACAACGCCGCGCGTGGCCGTCCCGGCATGCCGCCGCCGGACGCGGCGAATCCGCGCGCGGGCAACACGCACGGCCACATCATCCGCTGGAACGAGGGCGGCGATTTCGACGGCACAAGCTTCCGCTGGGACCACCTCGTGCTGGCGGGCGATCCCGCGCAATCACGCGCCGAGGCGCAGGGCGACATCCGCGGCGACCTCTTCGCCTGTCCCGACGGCATCGCCTTCGACGCGCGCGGCCTGCTGTGGATCCAGACGGACATGCACGGTGCGCAGATGCACCGCGGCGAGTTCGAGAACATGGGCAGCAACCAGATGCTGGCCTGCGACGTGGCGACGGGCGAGACGCGCCGCTTCCTCACCGGTCCGGTGAACTGCGAGATCACGGGCATGGCGATGACGCCGGACGGCCGCACGATGTTCGTCAACGTGCAGCATCCGGGCGAGAGCCCGCGCGGGCGCAACGATCCGCGGGAGCCGGGTCGCCATTCCACGTGGCCCGACCATGCGGCGGGCGGTCGGCCGCGCTCGGCGACGGTGGTGATCCGGAAGGAAGATGGGGGTGTCGTGGGGACGTGACCGACCGCCGCGACGTCAGGGCTGCATCTGCCCCGACGGCAGTACCAGCGTGCCGGTGGCCGTCGGCACGTTGCGCAACAGCGCCTGCGCCACGTCCTCCGCACGGATCGGCCGCAGGTCCTTCGGAATGAGCGGCCGGATCCAGCGGCTCACCTGCAGGCCGATCTTCTCGCCGCGGCGCTCGGGCTGGCCCAGCACGGCGCGATCTCCCACGAGCAGCGAAGGCCGCGCGATCACGAGGGCCGCGAAGGACAGGCGCTCCAGCGCTTCCTCGAGTTCACCCTTGACGCGGTTGTAGAAGATGGAAGAGCGGGCATCGGCGCCCATCGCGCTCACGAGTCCCACGCGCCGCGCGCCGGCTGCTTGCGCGCCGCGGGCGACGGCCAGGCTGGCTTCGAAATCCACCGCCCTGAACGCGGCCTGGCTGCCGGCCACCTTGATGGTGGTGCCCAGCGCGAGATAGGCCTCGTCGGCGGCGGGAAGCGGCGGCAGCGCCGCGAAGTCGACGAGCTGCACGCGCAGCTTCGGATGCTCCAGCGCGGGCGCGCGCCGTGCGAGAACGTGCACGGAAGCGACCGAAGGGTCGGCCAGCAATCCCTGCAGGATCGCGCGGCCGACGAGCCCCGTGGCACCGGCCACCAACGCGGTGCGCGCTGCGGGGGCCGGTGACGGGGCCATGGGGCTCAGCGGCCGTAGTTGCGGTTGGAGTGGCCGGAGCGGCCGCCACCGCCGCGGTTGCCGTTGTTGCGGCGGCCCGTGGCGCCCATGCTGTCGATGCTGGTGCGGGTGGGATCCGGCTGGCCGTTGCCGTTCACGCGCTTGACGCCCGTGAGGTCGCGGCGGCCCGGCAGGTTGGTGCGCAGCGGATCGATGTTGCGCGGGATGCGCTCGTCGTCGCCGTCGTCCAGGCGCTCGCGGCGCGGTTCGCGCGCCTGCTGCTGCGGCGGACGCGCGCCGTTGCCGTTGTTGCCGTTGCGCTGCTTCGGCCCGCGCTGCGACTGGCCGTTGCCGCCGCCGTTGCCGTTGCGCGCCTGCTGGCCGTTGCCATTGCCGCTGCGGCCTTCGCCACCGCGGCCTTCGCCGTTGCGGCGCGAACCCTGGCCGCCGTTCTTGTCCTTGTTCTCGCGGATGCGCTGCATCATCTCGCTGCGCGCGGCCTTGGCGGCGGCGTTCATCACCTCGCGCGAGGGCGGGCGACCCTTGCCGCCCCACAGGACCTGGCGGCCCATGGCGATCGGCTCGGCCTGCTCGCCGGGCTCGGGGCCGAAGCCCTCGACCACCTGCACGGGGATCTGCTGCTTGGTGAAGCGCTCGATCTCCTGCATGAAGCCTTCCTCGTCCAGGCAGACCAGCGACACCGCCTGGCCTTCCTTGCCCGCGCGGCCGGTGCGGCCGATGCGGTGGACGTAGTCTTCCGGCACGTTGGGGATCTCGTAGTTCACCACGTGCGGCAGGTCGTCGATGTCGATGCCGCGGGCGGCGATGTCGGTGGCCACCAGGGCGCGGATCTCGCCGCTCTTGAAGCCGGCCAGCGCCTGGGTGCGCGCGGTCTGGCTCTTGTTGCCGTGCAGCGCCATCGCCGTCACGCCGTGCTTGTTCAGGTATTCGGCCACGCTGTTGGCGCCGAACTTGGTGCGGGTGAACACCAGCACCTGGGACCAGTCGTGTTGCTGGATCACGTGGGCCAGCAGTTCCTTCTTCTTCCCGCGGCCGGCCGGGTGCACGACCTGCGTGATGCGCTGCACCGTGGTGTTGCGGGGCGTGACCTGGATGCTCTGCGGATCGCGCAGCAGGGTGTGAGCCAGCTCGCGGATCTCGTCGCTGAAGGTGGCGGAGAACAGCAGGCTCTGCTTCTCGCGCGGCACGAGGGCCAGCACCTTCTTGACGTCGGGCAGGAAGCCCATGTCCAGCATGCGGTCGGCTTCGTCCAGCACGAGGATCTCGACGGTGGACAGGTCCAGGTGGCCCTGCTGGTGCAGGTCGAGCAGGCGGCCCGGCGTGGCCACCAGGATGTCGACGCCCTTCTTGATGCGGTCGATCTGCGGGTTCATGCCCACGCCGCCGAAAATGACGGTGGAGCTGAGCGGCAGGTACTTGCCGTAGGTGCGGATGGACTCTTCCACCTGCGCGGCAAGTTCGCGCGTCGGCGTGAGCACCAGGGCGGCGACGCCGTCCTTGCCGAACTTGTTGGTCTTGCTGCTGCCCTTGCTGAGCTTGTGCAGCATCGGCAGCGTGAAGGCCGCCGTCTTGCCGGTGCCGGTCTGCGCGCCGGCGAGCAGGTCGTGCCCCGCGAGCACCGCGGGAATGGCCTGGGCCTGGATGGGGGTGGGGGTTTCGTAGCCTTGCTCGCGGACGGCCTTCAGGATGGCCGGGGCGAGTTGGAGTTCTTCAAAGTTCATCGAGCAATAGAGCGCCTTCCCGGGCGCTGGGGCATCGGCCGTTCCGGGCCAAAAGCAGGCCGGATCCAGTCAGGGCAGATGAGGTTGGAAGATCGGGAGCGGCAGGCGCGGGGCCTGCGTCCTCCCCCAGCGGGAACGCCGGGCTCGCGGGCAACTGGGAAGCCACGAGAGCACGCATTGTCGCAGATTCCGGCGGCCGGTGTGCCGGCGTTGCGCGGAAGCACCGGCCGTCGCGTCCACGCACCGGCTGTCGTGCACAAAGTGTCACCCGTCCTGCCAAAAACTGGCAGGCCCGGATGGCTCACCCATAATGGCCGCACACACCATGGCAACGAAGATGTTGAAGCTCCGCCTGGGAGTCGCCGACGACCCCACCGCGTCGCAGCCGTCCCTGAGCGACTGCCTGGCGGCGATGCTGAAGCAGGCCGAACCGCTGATGGACCAGGTGCTGCAGGGGCTGGAAGACGCCGCCCTGGCCACCGGGCCGCGGCGCGTGGCCGCCTTCCAGCCGCCGCCGGTGCGCAACGCCATCATGCTGCTGCAGGAAGATGCGCAGGAGGTCAAGGATTCCTTCGTCGCGGAACTGACCCGCCTGGTCTACGAGGGCGGCGGCAAGGACCAGGTGCAGCCCGAGGCGCTGCGCTTCGAGGACCTGCAGCTGTTCGAGGACGCGGAGCTCGACCAGAGCATCGAGCTGGCCCGCGCGCAACAGGAAGTGGCCCTCGCCGTCGACGACACGCTGCCGGCCGCCGACGCGCTCCTGAGCACCCTGCTGGGCTGGCGGACGATCCAGCCCGGACTGAACCCGCTGCGCCCCGAGGTCTTCGTGCGCGCGTTGCAGCACGCTCTGCTGCAGCACGTGCCCGAGGCGCAGGTGCGCGAGGCGCTGATCACGCCGGCCGCCGGCCTGCTGGGCGTGAACCTGCGCAAGCTCTACCGCGAACTGGCCGACTGGCTGCGCTCCACCGGCGTCGAGCCGGCGGTGCCGCTGGGTGGCCGGATCAACAAGGTCACGGGCGCGAGCGGCGCGCCGGTCACCGATTCCGCCTCGAAGACGCTGCTGACCCTGGACAAGCTGCGCAAGCTGCTCACAGGCGATCTGGACCAGCCGAAGAAAGCCGAGTTCCTGCACACCGTGCCTGCCTCCATGGCGCTGCTGCAGGACCTGAAGAAGACCGACGAACTGGTCAAGCGCCTGGAGCAGCGGCCCAAGGCCGCGGCCGCGCCGGTGCAACCGGTGGACATGCTCGCGGAAGTCGGCGCCCCCGCCGTCGCGCCGGGACGCATCGGCCAGCAGCTCGGGGAAGAGGTCGTGCGCATGATGTTCGACCACCTGGCCGACGACCGCCGCCTGCTGCCCGCGCTCAAGCGCCACCTCAAGGCCATGGAGCCGGCCGTCTACAAGCTCGCCAAGAACGATTCGCGCTTCTTCAGCGACCGCACGCACCCGGCGCGCCAGGTGCTGGACCGCATCACGCAGCGCAGCCTGGCCTTCACCTCCGACCAGGATCCCGGCTTCGCCCGCTTCATGGCCTCGGTGGAGTCGGCCTCCAAGTGGCTGGAGAGCAAGGTGGTCGACGCCGAGACCTTCCGTGAGCTGCTGGAGAACCTGCAGGCGCAGTGGACGCAGCAGGATTCGGGCGCGCGGGTCAAGCGCGAGGAGGCCGCGAAGGCGCTCCTGCATGCGGAACAGCGCAACCTGCTGGCGCAGAAGCTGGCCGGCGAGTTCCAGGAGATGGTGGCCACGCTGGACGTGGCCGACTTCGTGCGCGACTTCCTGCGCAACGCCTGGGCCCAGGTGGTGGCCGAGGCGCAGCTCAGCTGCGAGGACGGCTCGTCGGACCCGCACGGCTATCGCGCGCTGGTCGACGACCTGGTCTGGAGCGTGCAGAAGTCCTCGGCCCAGCGCGGCCGCGCGCGCCGCCTGGTGCAGATGATTCCCTCGCTGCTGCAGCGCATGCGCGAGGGCCTGCAGCGCATCGGCTATCCGCCGGAGATGACGCAGCGCTTCTTCGACCACCTGATCACGCTGCACAAGGCGGCGGTGCAGGAAGGCCGTGACGCCGCCGTGCAGGCCAAGGCGGACGCGGCGTGGGAAGAGGAATCGCAGTTCAGCGACAGCGCCGTCGACATGTGGCTCGATGGGGTCGAGGTGCAGGAGTCGGGCTACGTCGACTTCCCCGGCCTCGAGACCGACGTGGAACACGTCGCCGCGCCGGGCGCCGCGCAGCAGGAAGAGGCCGTGGCCCAGCAGCTGCCGCAGGGCGACGCCGAACCGGCGCGCGACCAGGAGCTGCGCGTCGGCACCTGGGTGGAGATCCTGATCAAGGGCGACTGGGTGCGCGCGCAGCTCACCTGGTGCAGCCCGCATGCCACGCTGTTCATGTTCACCTCGGTGGGCGGCACCGCGCACTCGATGTCGCGCCGCACGCTCGACCGCCTGCGCGCCACGGAGAGCGTGCGCATCGTCGCCGACCGGCCGGTGGTCGACGAGGCGCTGGACCACGTGGCGCAGGCGGCGCTGAAGAACAGCGTGGGGAACAACCGGGGTTAGGGCGCGGGCGTCGGGGTTCGGCTTCGCGCTCACCCCGACCTACGAATCCGATGGCGCGGGGTCGTCGGGGTTCGGCGCTGCGCACGCTCACCCCGACCTACGCAAGCCCCTAGCG
>JAEZEB010000380.1 GCA_023438115.1 Pseudomonadota bacterium
ATCCACCACCAGACCTGGGGGTATATCGTCGCCGCGGGCGCCAGGGTGGGCGCCCGCATCGACTAGCGCCTCAGCGCAGGCGCTGCCAGCGCTCGAACTCGTCGTCGACGTTGGCGCCGCGCGGCACGTTCACCCAGTAGCGGGTGACGACGGTGCGCGTGTTGCCGTTTACGATCTCCTGGGTGCCCGCCTGGGCGACCACGGCGCCGTCGATGGTCGGCGCCGGCACGGCTTCCACCGTGCGGATGCCGGGGGTGACCAGCACGCCGTCGGCGGGAACGCCCGGGGTGACGACCGCGCCCGTGCCCGAGGTCACGGCGACATTGGTGCTGGACTGGACCGCCTGCGCGAAGGCGCCCGAGGCGGCGAGGGCGACGGCGGTGGCAAGAATGGCTTTCTTCATCGTTGGAACTCCCTTTTTGTGGTTGATCAGAGCAGGCGCTGCCAGCGCTGGAAATCGCGGCGCGTCTCGATGTTGCTGGGCACGTTGAACCAGTAGCGGGTCACGGGGGCGGGCGCCGCGCCGAGCACGGCGGTGGAGGAGCCGTCGGACGAGCTGGCGACGGCGACGGGCGCCATCAGCTGGCCCTGGGCGATCACGCCGCCGGGCAGCGGTCGCTGCGACACGGCCGCGGACGTGACGGCGGGGGCGGTGGTGACGGTGGTGCTGTGCACGGTCGTGGACTGCGCGAAGGCGGCCGGCGCGGCCAGGGCGACGGCAGCGGCAAGCAGGGCGAGCTTCATGGAGACTCCTTGAAAGTGGTTCGGCTCCAGCATTCCAAGGCCAGCGGCAACGCGCGCTCGCCGGAGAGGGCCGACGGCCCATGTCGGTCGTGGACCGACGCGGCCCTTACGGCACAGGCAGCGGCGGCAGCGCGCGTACCACGTCGCCCGCGATCGGGTAGATGCGGTCGCCCGCGCGCGGTTCGATGCGGTGCATGCCCGTGAAGCTGCCGAAGGCCGGCAGCACGCCCACCGCCTGCCGGGGCAGCACGCCGCTGTCGTCGCCGAGCCAGAAGCAGGGCAGCCTCAGTCGCTCGAAGGCGCGGCCTTTCACGCTGATGCAGGGATGCCAGTGGCCCGCGAGCACGTAGGCGCCTTCGACGGGACGCGGATGGTGGCAAAGCGCGAAGGGGCCGAGCGGCAGCGGTTCGTCGACGACGGCGAAGCCCAGGCTCGCGGGCGGATCGCCCGCGCGATCGTCATGGTTGCCGCGCACCAGCGTCAGCCGCAGCGCCGGATGGCGCTCGCGCCAGGCGTGCAGCACGCGCAGCGTGCCGGCGGCATGCGAGCGCGCGGAATGCAGGAAGTCGCCCAGGAACACGACGTGATCCGCGCCGGTGGCGGCGACGGCATCTTCCAGCTTCGCGAGGTTCTCCGAAGTCGTTCCGGCCGGCACCGGCACGCCCAGCTTGCGGAAGCTCACGGCCTTGCCGAAATGCGCGTCGGCCACCAGCAGCGTGCGCCGCTCGGACAGAAGGAGGGTGCCGGACGGATGCAGGATCGCATCCTCGCCGGCGAGGCGGATTCGCAGCACGGAAAGAGGAAAGCCGGTGTCCCGTAGGTCGGGGTGAGCGCGAAGCCGAACCCCGACGTCAGAGGATAAGCGCCAGGCTCGCTTCCAGGTGCTCCGACGGCATGCGCTTGAACCCCGAGCGCGCGAAGCGCTGCAGCCGCCCGACGATGAAGGCCGTGAGCACCGAGGCGCGCACCTGGGCGTCCAGCGTGGGCGTGGGCCCGTCGTCGCTGCGCAGGCACTGCTTGAGCGAGGACTCCACCTTGTCGAAGAACTGGTTCATGCGCTGCTGCAGGCGCTCGTTCTCGAACACCAGCGCGTCGCCCACCATCACGCGGGTCATGCCCGGGTTCTTCTCGGCGAACTGGATCAGCATCGCCACGATGCGCCCGGCCTGCACGGGACCGGCGGGTTCGCGCTCGGCGATCTGGTTGATCAGGGTGAAGACGCTCTGCTCGATGAACTCGATCAGGCCCTCGAACATCTGCGCCTTGCTGGCGAAGTGCCGGTACAGCGCCGCCTCGCTCACCTCCAGCCGCGCGGCCAGGGCCGCGGTGGTGATGCGCTCGGCGCCCGGTTGTTCCAGCATCGCGGCCAGCGCCTGCAGGATCTGCACGCGGCGCTCGCCCGGCTTGGGCCGCTTCCGCACGGTGGCCGAAGGGGCGGAGGCTTCGCCTCCGGGCAGGGGTTCGGGGGCATCGAGCTCGGCGTGCGACATAGGTGCAGGAGGTCAGCGGTTACAGGCCATTCTCGCATACCCAACCGTGGGGGCCTCCCAACTGATCCGTGGGAGACGCTGATGTGGCACCAAGTAGGTGCTTACCCCGGGAAGAAGAGTGTGACTTTCAGGCCACGCCCGCCGCTCCCGGGTTGCAACTGCAAGTGGCTGTGATGCACGCGCGCGATCTCCTCCGCGATCGCCAGGCCCAGGCCGTTGCCCTCGCCCGCCGTGCCCTGCACGCGGTAGAAGCGCTCCAGGATCCGGGGCAGTTCGGCCGGTGCCACGCCCGGACCGTCGTCCTCCACCTCCAGGAAGGCCTGTCCGTCGCGGCGGCCGCAGCGGATGGTGACCGTGCCGCCGTCGTGGGCGTACTTGATCGCGTTGTCGACCAGGTTGGACAGCAGCTCGCGCAGCAGCCAGGCGTGGCCCATGACCTGCGCCGGTTCCACGTCCAGGCCCAGGTCGATGCGGCGGGCGGTGGCCGCGTCGAAGTGCGCCTCCAGGCTGTCCTCGCACAGCGCCTTCAGGTCCACGTGCTGCCGCGGCTGCGCGTGCATGCCGCGCGCGTCGGCGCGCGAGAGCGCCAGCAATTGGTTGGCCAGCTGCGAGGTACGGCGGGTGGCGTTGCGCAGCTTGAAGACCTGCTCGTTGGGCAGTTGCAGCGTGCCTTCGGGCGAACCACCGGCCGCCTGCGCCCAGGCCTCGACCTGCGCCTGCAGGCCGGCGATGGGCGTGCGCAGCTGGTGGGCGGCGTCGGCGACGAATCGCCGCTGGCTTTCGGCCTGCGCGTTGACCAGCCCGAACAGGCGGTTGAGGGAGTCGACGAGGGGCCGCACCTCCTCGGGCGAGGCGGATTCGTCGATCGCGCTCAGGTCGCGCGGCGAGCGCCGCTCCACCGCCTCCTTCAGCGCCAGCAGCGGCTTGAGCGCCCGCTGCACCGCCCAGCGCACCGCGAAGGCCGCCGCGGCGATCAGCACCAGGTTGGGCAGCAGCACCTTGTAGAGGATGGAGCGGGCCCACTGCTGGCGCGGGTCGCTGCTGTCGCTGACCGCGATCACCACGTCGCCGTACACCGTGCGCTGGCGCTGGCGCACGATGCGCCAGGTGGCGCCGCCGTGCTCCTCGCTGTGGACCTCGGGCTCGTTGTCCGAAGGCGGCAGGCCGCCCAGCCAGTCGTCGCCATGCAGCACGTTGCCGTCCAGGTCGGTGATCGCGTAGCCGGTGGTCTCGGGACGCTCCTTGAGGAACTCCTCCACGGCGGGGGCCAGCATCAGCAGCGGACGCTCGCCCAGCTCGCCGATCACCGAGTCAGCCACCAGCGGGATCAGGGCCAGCAGGCGCTGGTCCTGCTGCGCCGCCACGTTGTCGGCGGAGCGGTAGTCGAACCAGGCATTGAGGATCGCCAGCAGGATCAGCGGGGCGATCAGCATCACCAGCAGGCGCCGCCGCAGCCCGGAGGTGACCCCCAGCACGTCCGCCGCCCGGCTGCGCGGACGCGGCGTGGCCGGGCGGAGGAAGGACATCACTGTCCCTCGACGGGACGCAATTCGAGGCGGTAGCCGAAGCCGCGGATGGAACGCAGCGCCACGCCGTAGGGCTCCAGCTTGCCGCGCAGGCGCGAGATGTAGACCTCCACCGCGTTGGGGGTGATCTCCTTGTCCCAGCCCGTGAGGGCCTGCAGCAGCTTGTCCTTGCTGGCCGGCTTGGGCGCGTTGATCAAGAGGTACTCCATCACGGTCCACTCGCGCGGGCCGAGCTCGATGGGCACCGAGGTGCCGTTGCGCTGCGCGCTGGCGCGCCGGTTGGCGGTGTCCAGCTCGATCGGGCCGAAGCTCAGGACGGCGGACGTCGCCGCCTGCGAGCGCCGCAGCAGCGCGCGCAGGCGCGCCAGCAGCTCGGGCAGCTCGAAGGGCTTGACCATGTAGTCGTCGGCGCCCAGGTCCAGGCCCTGCACGCGGTCGTGTAGCGCATCGCGCGCGGTGAGGATCAGCACCGGCATGTGCTGGCTCGCCATCTCCGGGCGGCGCAGGCGCCGCGTGAGCTCCAGGCCGTCCATGTTGGGCAGGCCGATGTCGATGATCGCGGCATCGAACACCTCCGAGCGCAGCACTTCCTCGGCGCGCTCGCCGTTGCCCACCCAGTCCACCGCGTAACCGGCATTGGTCAGCCCCAGCTTGATGCCGCTGGCGACCATCACATCGTCTTCAACTAACAGCAGTCGCATTTCAGTTCGCGCGAATCATGGTGCCGTAGGCTTGATCCGTGAGGATCTCCAGCAGCATCGAGTGCGGCACGCGGCCGTCGATGATGTGCACGGCGTTCACGCCGGACTTCGCAGCGTCGAGCGCGCCGCTGATCTTGGGCAGCATGCCGCCGGAGATCGTGCCGTCGGCGAACAGGCCGTCGATCTGCTTGGCCGAGAGATCGGTGAGCAGCTTGCCCGACTTGTCCAGCACGCCGGGCGTGTTGGTCAGGAGCACCAGCTTCTCGGCCTTCAACACCTCGGCCAGCTTGCTCGCCACCACGTCGGCGTTGATGTTGTAGCTTTCGTTCTCCTCGCCGAAGCCGATCGGGCTGACGACGGGGATGAAGTTGTCCTCCAGCAGCGCGCGCACCACGCCCGGATGGATCTCCACGATGTCGCCCACCTGGCCGACGTCATGCTCCTTGCTCGGGTCCTGCGCGTCCAGCATCTTGAGCTTCCTGGCGCGGATCAGGCCGCCGTCGCGGCCCGTCAGGCCCACGGCCTGGCCGCCGGCCTTGTGGATGAAGCCCACGATGTCCTGCTGCACCTCGCCGGCCAGCACCCACTCGACCACTTCCATGGTCTCGGCGTCGGTCACGCGCATGCCCTGGATGAACTCGCCCTTCTTGCCCAGGCGCTTGAGGGCCTGCTCGATCTGCGGGCCGCCGCCGTGGACCACCACGGGGTTGATGCCCACGAGCTTGAGCAGCACGACGTCCTCGGCGAAGTCGGCCTGCAGTTCGGGATCGGTCATGGCGTTGCCGCCGTACTTGATCACCATGGTCTTGCCATGGAACTTGCGGATGTACGGCAGCGCCTGGGCCAGGATTTCGGCCTTGTCGCGCGGGGCGATGGAGGTGGTGGCGGTCATGGCGGCGGGATGGGGAGCGTCACTCCCGATTTTGCCGCAAGCGGCAAACCCCAACTCTTCAGCGGGGCGGCTGCAGGAAGCGGTGCCAGCGGCGCGTGCGGAAGCGCACGATGCTGTAATAGGCCCACAGGTAGGTCACGATGAACAGGATCGTGAACCCGATCAGGATGGGCGTGCTGTACCAGAACAGCATGGCGGGCAGCGCGCTCAGGACCACGAACGCCAGCAGGTAGGGCGAGGTGCGGTTGTTGCGCATCAGCATGCGGCGCTGTTCGTCGTCGTGGAAGACGTGGCGCACCACCCGGCGGAAGATCAGGTGGTGGAAGTGCAGGCCGTCGGGCAGGCCGGGCGAGCGGCCCATGCTGCGCTTGCGCCAGATGGAGAAGATCGTCTCCCAGATCGGGTAGGCGAGCAGCAGCACCGGGAACCAGGGCGAGACGAGCGGGTGGCGCTGCGCGAGCTGCACGCTCGCCAGCGCGATGACGCCGCCCCACAGGTAGGCGCCCCCGTCGCCGGCGAAGATCAGGCCGTGCGGGTAGTTCCAGATCAGGAAGCCGATGGTGGCCCCCGCCAGCACCACGACCACGCCGGCAAGCTCACGGTCTCCGACGGCCAGCGCCACGTAGCCGATGGCCAGGCAGCAGATCAGGGTCAGGATGCCCGCCAGGCCGTTGTAGCCGTCAATGATGTTGATCGAATGCGGCAGGCCGGCGACCGCGAAGACCGCCAGCGCGACACCCAGCCAGGGAAAGGAGCCCCACACGGCCTCGAGCGCGGGAATGCCCAGGCGCGGCACGGCGATGTCGAACAGGACCACCGCCACGAAGGCGGCCAGGGTGGTCCCCAGCAGCCGCCAGCGCGGGCGCATGTTGTGGGTGATGTCCTCCGCGAGGCCCGTCGCGGTGCAGACCAGCGCGATTCCGCAGTAGGCGAAGGCATCGGCCAGCTTCATCGGGATGGTGTTGACCACGCCGAAGACCGGCTGCGACAGCGGGATCCACACCCAGCCGGCCATGCAGGCCAAGAGCATGGCGCCGCCGCCCAGGCGCGGCACGTGCCCGAGGTGAAAGCGCTGCGGCACGTCCGTGAGCTGCCAGTATTTGCGCGAACTCTCCTGGCCAGCGCGCAGGAGCGCGGCGCAGCCCAGGAAGGCGATCAGGCCACTCAGGACCAGCAGTACGAGCATTGGCTAACCTCTTTTCCCCCTGCCCCGATTGTCTCATCAGTATCAGTGTGGCCCTCGCGCAACGCCGTCACAACCTTCGCAGCAGGCAAGCCAGCCAGAGAAGTAATTGCTCGGCACGCTTCTGCCGGAACACGCCGCTACGGTAGAGCCACGCCAGCCGCGCCCACGCATGCGGCGCTTCGCGCGCGCGAATGAACGCCTCCAACACACCGCGGCTTTCGGCGCTCAGCGCGCCGACGTGCTGCCGCAGCGCTGCCACGTTGAGGCGATTCCATTCTGCGTACTCGCCGCGCAGCATGGCCGCCAACCGGTCCCAACGCGCGCGCAGGCGCAGGTTGCTGCCCATGACGTTGCCACCGTGCTGGCGATACCGCAGCCACGGGCGCGCATCGTAGTGGACGAAGCCGCCGGCGCCGCTCACGAGTTGATAGGTGATCCAGTCGTGCCAAACCACCCCAGTCTGCGCCGAGCGCGCCACCAAGGTGGCCGCGGCGCGGTTCATCAGCATGGTGTTGGCCCCCGTGATGTTCTGCGTCAGCGCGTTGCGGAACGAAGGGGCGCGCTGGAACAGCGGCGAGAGCCCATGCTCGCGGTCCTCCTCGTCGACGGCGATGGTGCGGCTGCCGTACAAGGCCGGGGTCGCGGCGCCGGCGTAAGGTGCAAGCACCTCGAGGGCGGCGGCGAGCTTGCCGGGCAGCCACACGTCGTCTTGGTCGCAATAGGCGAACCATTCGGCATCGGGCCCGGATCTCACCGCGCTTTCGAGCAGCATGAGGAAGTTGCGCGCGGCCGACCGGCGCGGCGGCGCCTGCAGCCATCGAACGGCGACGACGGCGCCGCTGCGCTTAGCCTCGAGTTCCCGCACCAACGCCACGGTGCCATCGCTGGAACCGTCATCCCCGACGTGGACGACGAGCCGCACGCCCCGCTGCGCCTCCAGGCTGGCCCATTGCTGGCGCAGGTAGCGTTCCCCGTTGTAAGTCGCGAGCAGGATTTGGATCGTCGGCAAGGTCATTTCTTTACGGTGGTGGCAACAGCGTGTGCCCTGCGCCGGACGGGACACTCCCCGGGAGTCGCCCGCGAAGCCCATGGCCCGCGCGAGGGCGGCATCCGGTCGCAATTCACGCATCCCGTGCGCATGGGAGACGAACCGTGTCCAGGCAGTCACGCCAGGCCGGGGAGCGCTGCGGTGCACCGCTAGAATGGCTGCGCCGCCGGCTTCGCCTTCGCCCCCAATGATTATCGGTTCAGGATTGCTCGCGAGGGCTTTTGCCGCCAAGTTCACAGCCTCCGAGGAGGTCTGCATCTACGCCGCCGGGGTTTCCGACTCCGGTTGCGGGGACGCGCTGGAGTTCGAACGCGAGGCTCGCCGCCTCGCGCATTCCCTGCGCGACGCCCGCCACTGCGACGCCTTCGTCTACTTCGGCACCTGCAGCGTTGCTGACCCGGAGGCCCGGGACACCCCTTACGTGCAGCACAAGCTGCGAATGGAACGCCTGGTCAGCGAGCACCCGCGCTGGCTGGTCCTGCGGCTGCCGCAGGTGGCCGGCCAAACGCCGAATCCACACACCCTGCTGAACTACCTCCATGCCAAGATCGCACGCAGCGAAGCGTTCAGCGTCTGGTCCAAAGCCCGCCGCAACGTGATCGACGTCGAGGACGTCGCAGCGATCGCATGCGAGCTCGTCGGCCAGCCAAACCTGCGTCAGCGCACGCTGAACATCGCCAACCCGGTGAGCTATCCGATAGCCGAGATCGTGCACGCCTTCGAGCTGGCCCTCAGGAAGAAGGCAATCTGCACGCCCGTTCCGAGGGGCTCTGCCTATCCGATCGACGTGACTCCCATTCAGCCCATTCTTCACCGGCTGGGACATTTCGATGAAAACTATCTCCACCGTGTCGTCGCCAGGTACTATGGCCGCTAGAGACCCGCTTCTCAAGCTCTCGATTGTCGTTCCGGTGTACCGCAGCCGGGCCATCCTGCCCCAGTTGGTGCTGCAAGTGCATGAGGTCATGAAACTTGGGGGCCTGGACGGCGACTTCGAACTCGTGCTGGTGAACGACTGCAGTCCTGACGACAGTTGGGCGGTCATCCGCGGCCTCGCCACGGAAAACCCGTTCGTGCGGGGCATCACCTTGCGCCGCAATGCGGGTCAGCATAATGCCATCATGGCGGGCCTGCGCCATGCGCGCGGCCGGTACGTCGTCATGATGGACGACGACCTGCAGCATCCGCCCGCCTCGATCATCGACATCCTCCGGACCCTGGAGTCCGGCCACGACGTGTGCTACACCCGGTACGCGAACCGCCAGCACGCGGCGTGGAAGCGGCTGGGAAGCCGGTTCAACGACTTCGTCGCGACGCTGCTGCTGTCCAAGCCGCGCAACCTGTACCTGTCCTCGTTCAAAGGGGTCCGCAGGGAAATCGTCGAGGAAGTCATCAAGTACGACGGGCCGTACGTGTACGTGGATGGCCTCATCCTGGACGTGACGCAATCCATCACCTCCATCGAGATCCAGCACCAGCCCCGACTGGTCGGTGAAAGCAACTACAACCTCCGCCGGCTGGTTTCACTCTGGATGAAGATGGCGACCAGCTTCTCCGTCTTCCCGCTGCGGGTCGCCATCTACCTGGGCTTCTCGCTGTCGCTCTGCAGCTTCATCCTGATCCTCGTCATCGCGGCGTCCAAGCTGATGGACCCTGGCTATCCGCAAGGCTGGACGTCCCTGATGGCAACCATCCTCTTCGTGGGCGGCATCCAGACCTTGTGCATCGGCATGGTGGGCGAGTACCTGGGACGCACCTACCTCAAACTCAATCGCAAGCCGCAGTTCGTGATCGGCAGCACGACGTGGCGGGAAGGTGAACGCCTTGAGCAGTAAGCCCGAATTCGACGCCTTCGCCCGGAACTACGACAGCATCCTGGCGGACGCCATCCCCGAGGCGCTCAACGAGGACGCCTACTTCGCCGAGTACAAGGTCGCGCTGATGGCCGAACGTTTGCGCGAGGCGGTGCCGGCCCGTATCCTCGACTTCGGTTGCGGCGCGGGCCGGAGCCTGCCGTTCCTCGACGCCTTTTTCCCGCAGTCGGAACTCTGGGGCTACGACGTCTCCCCCGCCTCGCTCGAGGCGGCGGCGGCGCGGACGCCGCGCGCGACGCTGTTCTCGCAGTGGCCGGAGCCCGGCGAAGCGAAGTTCGATGCCATCATCGCGGCAAACGTGTTCCACCACATCCCGCCGGCCCAGCGGGCCGGGGAACTGGCGCGCTGCCGCGCGGCCCTGCGGCCCGGGGGCTCCATGTTCCTGTTCGAGCACAACCCGTACAACCCGGCCACCCGGTGGGTGTTCGAGCGCTGTCCTTTTGATGCGGACGCGAAGATGTTCAACCTGCGCACGGCGCTGGGGCTGGCGCGTCAGGCCGGCTTCGCCACGGAAGAACACGGGTACACGCTCTTCTTCCCCCGCCCACTGCGGGCCCTGCGCGGCCTCGAGCGCCGCATCTCCTGGTTGCCCCTGGGCGCCCAGTACTATGTCCAGATGTGGGCCTGAGTTCGGCCTCTTGGGGCGCTACCTTGGCAGCGGGGTGGTCAACACGATCATCGGCTTCGCGGTCATCTTCGCGCTGCTCGCGGCCGGCGCGCAGCCGCTCTGGGCCAACGTAGGCGGCTACGGCGCGGGGCTGGCGCTGGGCTTCCTGTTCTCCAGGAAACTCGTTTTCCGCAGCAACGGGCACTGGAGCGGCGAAGGGGTGCGCTACCTCCTCGCGTTTGCGCTCTGCTTCCTGCTGAACCTCGCCGTGCTGCGCGTCCTGCTCGGCTTTTCGCTGCACGTCGCCGCAGCGCAGGTAGTCGCCTCGGCGGCGTACACGGTGGCGATGTACGCGATGCAGCGCGTGTTCGTATTCCGGCGCAAGAGGCGTTTGGCGCAACCGTAGATATGGAAGCGTCAAGCAGCGGATCGCGACCGCGTTCGTGGGACTGGCGATGCCAACGCTGCCAGCAGCACGAGCAGGACAAC
This sequence comes from Pseudomonadota bacterium, assembly GCA_023438115.1. Taxonomy (GTDB): domain Bacteria; phylum Pseudomonadota; class Gammaproteobacteria; order Burkholderiales; family Burkholderiaceae_C; genus Ramlibacter. Next base: position 10,558 of record JAEZEB010000380.1, read on the forward strand.
GGTACCAAAGATCTTCGGCAAGTAGAAGTACCTCGCTTCGAAATGCGCCAAGGTATAGATCCCCGCCAGGGACGCATAGTAGGACAGGACGAACCAAGCGGTCACTGCGAACAACGGCTGTCGCCGGATGCGCCAGAGCGCCCACAACCCCGCGAGGATGGCCATCAGGAAGACGATGTTGGCAAGGACCTGAAAGCTGGTGGGGTCGACGCGAACGCCCGACAGGGCGTTCACGGCGGGAGGCGCCAACCAGTACTCAGGCAGCAGCCGCGCCTTCTCCATCACCCAGCGCCCCATGTGCTGGAAGAACGCGTCATAGAAGAGGCGCGGTTCATACTTCCCACAGTATGTCGGCTCGAACTTGCACGCGAGGTGACCGCCGCCACGCACCACGAATTCACCGCCAAGGCTTAGCAACTCCCGCTCTTTCGTGAGAGAGTTACGCGCAATCAAGTCCGAGGTGTGTACCCAGACGGGCTTCTGGCTGTCCAAATAGTTGTGATATCGCCAAGGCGCCATTGCAAGCTGCGCGGTGATTACCGCCACAAGCATCGTTGCGACGCTGGCGCGCTGCAGCAAGCGCCCGCGCCTTAGTATCTTCTGCCCTCCCGCGACGGCACATACGATCAGCGCTCCGGCTGTGAGAAACGTCACCAACAACTCAAACTGCGAGCGAAAGTAGGCCGACGCGGCCAGGGAAAGCCCCGACCCCATAGCTAGCCACAAGGAATCATGACGCCATGCGAGGAGAACCAGCAAGAAACCCGTGATGAAGAAGGACACCGCGAAGGTCTCGCCAAGGATCAGGCCCACCGGTCCCAGCATGAAGAAGGACGTCAGCGGAAACAGGAACGGCACTAGGGGTGCAAGACTTGCCGCGCGCGGGGGTACGAGAGGGAGCAGAAACTGGCGCAGCAGGGACAGCCAGATGGCGCAGCAAAAGGCGCTTGCCGCCAGCAGGGGCAGGAGGATGGGCGCGCCCTCTCCCAGCATGCGCAAGAGTGCTCCTTCCAGGGACATGAAGCCCGGAGGCCAGAGCCGCAGGAGCCAGTAGTTCGGCCCTGTCACCCACCCGTGGCGCGAAATGTCCAGGGCACCCGTGATGAACGAACGTGGATCCCCGAGCCCGGCATTGTGCGCGATCTCGGCTGCCGACATTCCCCAAGAGAGGCCCGGTGACAGGGGCGCCACCATGAACGCCAGCACCAGCATCGCAGCAAAATACGCGCAGAACGCCACGGCCGCCCCCCCTCCGAATCCTGCTTGGGACCGCGAGATCATCGCCCGCAAGTTGATTCTGGATGCGTGCACTTGCTGATCTTCTTAAAAGAGTTGCGATTTTAATCGACGAGCCGATGACGCGAAGGGATCTACTTCCATCGACCCTCTCCCCTCTTGGGGGCGATTCAGAAGAAGGCTGATCGCAGGCGGCGCGCGTTGCGCAAAATTTTTCTTTGTAGCACCCCGATCAAGCTCACCTCGGCCGACCGGCGGAGGGCCTGCACCAGCGGGTCCGCCCGGTGGCAGAAGGCCGTTGCTGGCACCTGCTGCGCGCGAGGGTCGCCGGCGAGGGCGGCACGCATGGCCTCAGGCGTGTGATATGCGATGTAGTGGTCACGCGCCCGCTGCCCAATCGCTTGTAGTGTGGCCCGGTCGTGCGAGGCAGCAAACTCGAACAATTCCTCCGGCCGCGACCAGAAGCAACTGCCTGGCGGCAGCATGTCCATCGCTCCAAGGAAGGAATGCTGCGAATGATCGTGCGCGGCGATGGCCACCCCGGCCGCCATCGCTTCGACCAACGTACGTGCACCGGCATAGGGAAAGGATCCGAGGTACAGGTCCACCTGCTCCCTCGCTAAAGTGGCGGCCACGCTGCGCACATAGGGGATGAAGCGCAGGCACTGCTGCGGCACGCCGTGCCGGCGAAGCTCTCGGCGAAGCCGCCACCGATAAGGCGCGCTCAGCCGACCGATGTGGATGTGAACGCCTCCGGTCTGCGCAAGCAGGCCCGCCACGACTTCGGCATACGCAGGCGAATAGGCGTGCTCGATCTTGTTGCGGCCGGCGGCCGTGCAAGTGACGAGCGGGCCGCCGCGCGCGGGCATTGAGGCACCTTCGGCAGCCGGCGCTTCCAGCGCCATCGGAAGGTACTTGTTGTCGGGGCGCTGCAGCACGTCGCGGCAGTTGCGGAATCCCATCGGATGCGGATCGTAATGTTCACCCCAGGCTAACGTCACACCGAGGCACAGGTGATGGTCGCCGTGATGCAGGTACTTGAGCTGGTAGCCCTGCCCCGGCTGGACCGCCGCCACGGCCACGCTGTCCTGGTGATGGTTGAACAGCCAGACCGTGGAAGGTTGCAGCGCCTGCAGCCGCCGCTGAAGCCATTGCACGCGGGCGGCGCGCGATCCACGCGGCGACACCTCGAACGAGAGTTGCGGAAGGCCGCTGCCGAACAGGTGCTTCAGCCCGCCCACGTCAGTGCGGCCACTGACGCCGGTGAGGAGCACCTTCACCGTCCCGCCGGTGTGGCGCGCGATATCGGCCAACACCGCAGTGTGGCCGCCTGACGCCTGGAGACGGCTGGCGACGAACACCACGGGGACCGGTTCGTCGGGAAAGGATGCCGGCGCATTGGAGCGCAGTTGCAAGAGCACCGCGCGGCCGGCGCGCTGGCACGCTTCGTCCAGGAAGGCATCCGCAAAGATCTCCGCGGTGTTCAGTGGCTCGCAGATGACGTCCTCGACCACGCCTTCGATGGCCGCCAGCGCGGCATCGAATCGGCCGGCGTCGAGCAAGGCGGAGATGCGTCCGCGCGCGTCCATGGTCCTGGCTGAGCTCAAGCGCTGGGACGGAAATCGCCGAACTGCGCCGCGAAGAACTGCCTTGCCCGCGGCGCGGCGAGAACATGATCGGCGGCCGTATCCACCTCGAAGCTGTCGACCTCGCAGCCGCGCAGCGGCAGGTGCTTGGATAGGCGCTCGAACACGTTTCCGTCCGGGCTCTCGAACCAGCCAGGAGGCACCCACGCCAGATTCGCCCACTCGAACGCCGACGTTCGCTCCCGCGAGAACCAGCGCACCTGCTTGTCCTCGAAGCCTGCAAAGACCGCATCCTGCGTCTTGGCTGCTGTGACGCCGACCAGCGGGACGTCCCTCTCGCACGCGGCAAGGAACGCTGCGAAGCTGACAGGCGAGAAGACGATGTCTCCATCCATGAAGACACAGTTGCCCTTCACGCCCTGGGCGCCCATCAGGTAGCTGTGCAGAGTGGTGGTGCTGCGGAAGGCGGCGTTGCGCACGATGATCGCATCAGGTCGGCAATGACGCACCAGGTCGATCACCTGCTGCTCCTCGAAGCCGACGACGACGCGCACGTCCTTCACGTCCCGCAGCAGATCCAGCTGGTGCTGCAAGATACTGATGCCGTCGAACTCGATGAGACACTTGGGCTTGCCCATGCCCAGGCGGGATCCGAGACCCGCGGCGGCGATCACAGCGTGGCCAACAGTCGACATAGGGCTCCTCCGTCAAAAACAACATAGTCTGCAAGCGGGATCAGCCGTTCGGCCGGCGGATGCAGCGTTCCGCAAGCCACCGCATAGTCCGCCACCTCGAACATGGGGACGTCGTTGACGCCGTCTCCGATCGCCACGACGGTGGCGAACCGTTCCTTCAGCTCCATGACGGCGTGCGCCTTGTTCAACACGGAACTCACGCCCGCGAGCCGACCGTCCACGACATGGGCGCGGGATGAGAACACAGGGCACCCGAACCGTTCAACCAGCGGTGCAATCCAGACATCGAGGTTCCCGGTCACGATCGCGCAACGCTCCCGGTGCGCGGACACGAACGCCTCCAGCCGTGGATCCACGTCGGTGGACGCGACGATGGCGCGCACCCGCTCGATCGGTGCCGCCATGAGGCAGGCACAGCGCAGCCGGAACGACTGCTCGAAGTCGAGCAGTCCGTCCATGGTGAGGCGCGTCAGATAGGCCATCTCTTCGGAAATGCCCAGATCGGCGGCGATCCGGGGCAGCAGCTCGCTGCCGGTGAGCGTTCCATCCAGGTCGAACGCGTAGCAGGTCTCTGGCTTGGTCACGCCGCTCCCGCGCCTCCACGCTGAAGCAGGAAGTAGAACTGCAGCGTTTCCCTGCGGTTGTTCAGGTTGTCGTCCCTGTACACGGGCTCCTCCTTCACGATTCCGAAACCCGCCTGTCGCAGCGGCGCGAACACCTGCGCCTCCAGCTCCGAGCGACTCCGATAGATGGCGCTGTACTCCGCCTTGAGTTCCTCGGACCAGAACTGGTTGAGGGTCAACCTGTCCACGAGACCCACCGGCTCCCGGATGTAGATCAGGCTGTCCGGGGAAAGCACGCGCGGCAAATCCGCGATCAGCTTTTCCACCTGTGCGTCATTCAGGTAGATGAGCACTCCCGAGATGACCACGCGGTCGAAGCGGGGTGAGCCGTCCGCCAACACGGAAGGCGCGTTCTCGGCCGATTCGACGAAGAACGTCGCTCTTGGGTCCTCGCAGCGCTCGCGCGCCAGCGCGATGAGGCCCGCGCTGAAATCCACCCCGCAGTAGGAGGCGACATGGGGCAAGGCCGCATCGGCCCACCGGCCTATGCCGCAACCGATGTCGAGCACGCGTGCGCCGGCATGCAATTGCAGTTGCGGCAACACCAAGGCCTTCTCGTGGGCGTCGCGAGCTGCCGCGACCTGCGGATTCGCATCCTGGTACAGGACACTGGTCAGAGGCTGGTCGCCCCTGAACCCACGGGCCCGCTGCTCGAAGAAGGCACGGGTTCTTTCCGGGTCGATCGGCACCGCTGCGCCATGAGTCCTGCGTTCCTTGCTCATTCAACCCTCCTGAAGACTCGCATACGGTTCACCAGGCGCTCACCCGCGTCTTCCGCGAGGAGGCGCTCCCACACATCCTCGAAGCCCCTTGAGCGGGTTGCCCAAAGATAGTCTGCTTCACTACGGTACGTGGCGACATAGCCGCTGGGTTCCTGGTGCTGCCGCTGCGCACCGAGCGAAACGGTGTCGACGAGCACGAGGTATCCCCCCTTGGCCACCAGGTGCGACAGGCGGTCCATCAGGCGCAGGTAGGCGGCCTCGCCAGGCAGGCAGCAAGTGACGCCCATGCAGAACACGCAGTCGAAGGTCCCGAAGGGGACGTGCTCGTCGAGATCGGCAACGAAGAGTTCCACCTTGCACCGGGGATCGTAGTCCTGGCGCTGGCGCGCCTTGTCGATCAGCGACGGCGAAACGTCAAGGCCGACGATCTCCGTCGCATAGGCGGAGGCGATGCTCGTGAACCTGCCGTCGGAGCAACCCAGGTCGAGCATCCGGCCCTGTGGTCTGGCGGTCGCCAGCCACTCCTGCAGGGTTTTTTCCTTGTTCTCATAGTAGGCCGGAGAGGCGAGCTCGCTGGCCTGCGCAGCCTGCCAGAACTCCAGGGCCGCGTGCTGCAGCTCCGTGCGCAATTCGCGGGATGCCGTCGCAGGACGATCTCCTGCGAGCAGGGCCGCATGGACGTGATCGCGGATGCGCTCTCCCGCCCTGCCGTCCACCTTGTACAGGTACTCGGGCAGCATGGCCATGCGTCGCTCCCGCATGGGATCGCCTTGATCCAGGCCCGCCTTGAGGACCGGAAGCACGTCCTCTACCGACCGCACCACGTAATAGCTCTCCACGAGATCGCGATCGTCGTTCAGGCCCGGGCCTTGCGGGTGGTGCAGGTAGGCGACCGGCTTGCCTGTTGGGAGAAACTCCAGCAGGAACGACCCTCCGTCGGCGAGCAGCATCGACGCCAGCGAGAACGCGTCGTGGTAGTCTGCCGTTTCGTCCAGAGCCATGTTCCCCGCAGCTTCGATCCGGGCGCGGAAGGACTCTTCGCCCGCGGCATCCCAGAAGCCGTTGGTGCGCATGGCGGAGAAGAAGAGCGGATGGGGCCGCACCAGAAGAAAGAGATCCTCGCGAGCGGCGACGGCCTCCATGATCACGTCCCCGTACAGACGGAACGTCGACCAGGCCGCAGGCGACCCGACGCTGAAATGCGGTGTCCAGAGGACGACCCGGCGCTGCCCGATTCGTGCGGAAAGTCGGGCCGCCAGGCCGTTGTCATTGCGGGGAGCCTGCAGGTCGAGCTTCGGGTGTCCGGTCACAACGACGTGACCGTTGCCCGCCGAACAATGCCGCGCGAACATCCGTGCGTGCCGCGACGACCGCGCAAAGATCCTCCAGGCACTGCGGTGGATGTCCAGGTCGAACTGCCAGCGCAGGTTGGCGGCTCCTCCTCCGATCTCCAGACCGTAGGGAATGTAGGCGACGCGGCAGCCGGCGGCCACGAGGCTCGCGGTCTGCAGGTGCGCCGGCCGCGTATCGTCGTAGGGACTCTGGAGAAACACCACGTGGGGACAGGCGGACTCCAGGTCGAAGAAGCCCCATTGGTGGAACGGGATGCCCTCCTGCAGCAGCAGGTCGCGCGCCGCATCCAGGTTGGCAAGCGTCCCGTGCTCGTGGCGAAAGGGACTCAGGACGACCATCGTGGTGAAGCGCTCGTCCTCCGCGAAGGCACGATAGACCGTATGCCAGTTGGCCCAGAGGGAAGGAACCTGCATGACGAAGAGGATCCGTATCCTTTCCTCTCCCACGTGCCAGCGCCGCCAGCGTGAAGGACGACGCTCCTCCGGCGAAGCTGCCGGGGCTGGGATGGCGGCAAAGGTCGCTGCCGGCGCCGGATCCGACCGGCGATCTTCCAGGACCGCCGGCCGCACCGCCGCATCGGCGGTCGCCGGCAGCGCGTCGATCCGCTGCCGCAGGACCTCTTGGTCCCTTTGAAGCTGTCGCAGATCGTTCTCGACATAGGTCACGCCGGCGGCACGTCGAAAAAAACGGCCGAACGGTCGCCAGATGGTGCTGATGATCGCCGGTGGCATGCCCCCGTCCTCAACCGAAGAAGCCGCGCACAGCATCCACCACGGCGGCGATTTCCATCTCGGTCATGTCGGGAGACATCGGAAGGCTCAGCACCTCGCCGGCCAGGCGCTCCGCCAGCGGCAGCGAGTGGTCTCGATAGGATGCATAGCAGTCCTGCAGGTGCGGTGGCTTCGGATAATGGATCACGGTGCCGATGCCTTGCTCTTCCAGATGCAGGCGCAACCCTTCGCGCTTCGGCGTGGCCACGACGTACAGGTGCCAGACGGGCAGCGCCCACGCGGGCACCACGGGCAGCTGCAGCGGCAGGCCCTTGAGTCCCTCGTCGTACTTCAACGCGATGGCGCGCCGGCGCGCGTTCCAGTCGTCGAGCACCCTGAGTTTCTCGCGCAGCAGCGCTGCCTGCAGTTCGTCCAGCCGGCTGTTGTAGCCCTGCTCCAGGTGTTCGTACTTCACCTTCGAACCGTAATTGCGGAGGGTGCGCACCTTGGCGGCGATGGCCGCATCGTTCGTCAGGACGGCCCCCGCATCGCCGAAGGCGCCCAGGTTCTTGCCAGGATAGAAGCTCGTGCCGGCCGAGTGACCGAGGCCCCCCGCCCGCCGCCCCTTGTATTCGGCGCCCTGCGCCTGTGCGGCATCCTCGATCACCACCAGGCCGTGGCGGCCGGCCAGGTCCATCAGAGGGTCCATGTCGGCGGCCTGCCCATAGAGGTGCACGGGCATGATGGCCCGCGTGCGCGGCGTGACGGCTGCCTCTGCGCGTGCGGGGTCCATGTTGTGCGTGTCGGCGAGAGGCTCCACGGGCACGGGCGTGGCGCCGCATTGGCTCACGGCCAGCCAAGTGGCGATGAAGGTATTGGACGGGACGAGCACTTCGTCGCCCGGTCCAATACCGTAGGCGCGCAGCAGCAGCGTCAGCGCATCGAGGCCGTTCCCCACGCCCACGCAATGCGCGGCGTCGCAGTAGCGCGCGAACTCGGTTTCGAAGGCTTCGACTTCGGGCCCGGCGATAAACCAGCCCGAATCCATCACGCGCTTGTAGGCGGCGTCGAGCGCCGGACGGATCTCGGCATTCAGCCGGCCAAGGTTGAGGAAGGAAACGGCCATTCAGTCTGCCCCTCGCGCATCGCGCAGGAATTCCGCATAGTCGCGGTAGTAGTCGTTCTCGTCGTACGTCTGCGAGGCCAGCACCATGCAGACCGCGCCCGAGGAGAAGTTGGTGAGTTCCCGCCAGATCATCGGACTGATGTACAGCCCGAAGTAGCTGCGGTTCATGTGGAAGGTGCGTTTCTCGCGCCCATCGTCGAGGACAATGTCGAACGAGCCGGACATCGCTACCACCAGCTGCTGCAGGGCGCGGTGGCCGTGCGCCCCGCGCTCTGCGCCGCCCGGCACGTCGTACAGGTAGTACACGCGCCTGATGTCGAAGGGCACGTGCCGCGACCCCTCGATAAATGTGAGGTTTCCCCGCGGATCCTGGATCCGTGGCAGATCGATCAGGTGGCAATCGCTTAGCGCCATGACATTTCTCCCCAAGCCTTCGCCCGCGCGATCACGTCGCTTCCAGGCGGCGCACCAAGCGTGCCGGAACACCAGCGACCAGCGTCTGCGCGGCGACGTCCTTCGTCACGACCGAACCGGCGGCGACCGTGGCGCCGCGCCCGATCTTGACCGCCGGCAGGAGCGATGCGCCGACGCCGATCACCACGTCGTCCTCGATCCGCGGGCCGACGATGTGATCGGCATAACCGGAGCGAACGACGTTGTCGTTGGTGGTCCCCACCATCACGCTGATGAAAACGTTGTCACCGATCACCGCATTGCCGGTGATGTGACTGTTGTCCATCACCTTCGTGCCGTCGCCAATCGTCGTCGCGTAGTTCACGGTCACGTAGCGGCTCAGGATGCAACGTGAACCGATGCGGCACTTCTCGCGCACGGACGCGCCGTCGCCGAGCAGCGTGTTCGCTCCGATGACCACATCGTAGAACAGAACGGCATTCGGCCCGATGGAACAACCGTCGCCCACCACCAGCTGGCGCTCGAAGACCGGCTGGCGGGCGAGCGCGCCGGCGCCCTTGGGCTCCTTGCCGAGAAACGCGCCGGGAAAGACCTCGACACCGGCACCCAGCTTGACGCCGTCGGCGATCACCACGTGCGGGTGGATGATGGAATCGGGGCCGATCTCGCAGTTGCCGATCACTGCGAAGGGCCCGATCGAAACGCCCGCGGCTATCCGGGCCTCGGGGGAGATGATGGCGCTGGGATGGATCATTTCAGTTCTCCAGGAAGGGCCGGGGGAGTCATCGCAACCCCGCGGCAATCATGACGTCGTTCGGCTCCACGCGGAAATCGGCATGCACCCCCGCCCCGCGCTGGCCGGCGATCTCGCCCAGCACGTAGGAAACCCTGTTTCCGACAGCGGCGGCAATGTTCTGCCAGTAGCCGAAGCTGTGGTCGGGATGGGCGGAGAGGCAGATCACGATCCGCGCCTGCGGAGGACAGAAGAGCAGGTTGGCCATGGCGGCGCCGGTGGCGCCCACTACGAGCTCGGCGCCGGAGAAGAGGTGAAACTGCTCGGCGAAGCTAAGGCGTTCCGGGTACACAGGTACGAAGCCAAAGGGCGCCAGCCGCTCCTGAAGCTCCTCTTCATTGCGCATGGCGCGATAGGAGGAGTTGCGCCGGAGCAGGATGCGCCGCGGCAGGCCGGCGGGAGCCTGCCCTAGACGTTGCGCGAGGTGCTCGCGCATGGACAGCAGCGCCGGCGCGCTGAAGACGCCGTGCGAATGGCCATGCCGCACGCCGGGACGCGGCTCGAACGGAATGTAGCCTGTGGGGCTGACTGCCTGCAACTCGTGGACCCTCACCACCTCCCCGACGGCGAGTTCGGCGATGGCGGCGTCCGCCGGCAGCATGAGACGAGCCGAATGCAGGAGGTTGGGGTGCAGACCGGCGTCGAGCAGCACCACCGATTTCGCGCCCGCCCCTGCAAGGCCGTATGCGTGCAGTCGCGGCACGACCTCAGTCAGCCAGTGCGCGTAATTGGGCGCGATGGCGTCCGTGAAGAGGGCCGCGCGCTCGAACTCCCGGGCGGCGGCCTGCCGTGGACACCACGCGCGACCGTTGTACGGATCGATATGCAGGCGTCCGTGCAACTCCTCGGACGTGTAGTCGTGCGAAGGTCGGAAGAGATCGTGATGGATCAGGGCATTGTTTGCACGCAGGAGGTTGCTGCGGCCGACGACCTCGACGTCCGACCATTCCGACAGCACGACCCGCGGAAAGACATAGGACCGCGGCGGCGCCCCCACGACATTCCGGCTGCTTGGCGGAAAGGCGGGCGGAGGCTCCACTTGAACCAAGCAGGCCGGGAAGATCTCTTGAATGCCGATGCGCCCACCGTACGGCGCGGAGACGGCCTGCCCAACCAACAGGCGCGGCGGCTCGCGCCAACGCCGCAGCAAGGCACCTACGCCACCCCCTGTCGCACGATGGTAGAACCGCAGCGCCGGCGCCGGCAAGACGCTGCGCGCAAACCGCTTTGCGGTCCGGAGCACGGGATACACGACCCTCCACCGCAGCGCCCACCTGGCAGTCCACACCATCTCTTTGGCGGCGCGTATGGCAGGGAACCGCTTGAGCCTCCGGCGGTAGAAATCGGCGAAATCGAACCCGCTCATGCGGCCACAGCGATCGGTTCGGTGTTGCCGCCCCGGTACTCGCGCAGGATCTCCGCGGCCGGTCCGTCCCGCTTGACCTTGCCGTGGTCCATCCAGATGACGCGGGTGCAGATCTTCTCCAGCAGATTCAGGTCGTGCGACACGACGACCATGATGCTGGCGCCCTCGATCATCTGATGCATGCGCGCAGTCGCCTTGCGCACGAAGTTCGCATCCCCGCCGGCGAACATCTCGTCCAGGATCAGGATCTCGGGTTGAACGGCCGTCGCAAGCGCGAAGGCCAGGCGCAGGTACATGCCCGTCGAGTAGTACTTGACGGGCGTGTCGATGAACTCCTCGATCTCCGCGAAGTCGATGATCTCCTGCTCCAGCTCGCGCAGGCGCGCCTTGCTGTGGCCAAGGATCGCGCCATTCAGGTAAATATTCTCGCGCCCGGCGAACTCCGGGTGGAAGCCGGCACCGATTTCCAGCAGCGGCGCAATGCGGCCCTGCACGTGAATGCGCCCCGAGCTGGGCTCGTAGATCCGGCACAGCGCCTTGAGCAGCGTGCTCTTGCCCGCACCGTTGTGGCCGATGATGCCCACGCGCTCCCCCGCGCCGACGCGGAAGGAAACGTGGTTCACGGCCCAGAAGTCCGTGACCGAGGCGGGCTTCTTCGCGCGGAACAGGCCGGCGACGTAGTCCTTCAACGAAGGAGAGCGATCATGGTAGATCCGGAACCGGATCGACAGGTCTTCGACCGAAATGCTGGACATGCTGCGCTCAGAGCCTGAAAACGATGTTCTTTTCCTGCGCCACCAGCGTCCAGAATCCCACGGCCAGCGAAACCAGCCCCATCGCGGCGCAGACCCCCAGCGCTTGCATCGAAGGCAGCTGCCCCTGCAGCAAGGGCGCGCGGAACAGTTCGATGAAGGACGCCATGGGATTCAGCGCTACCACCCACGCGACCTTGCCGGTGAGCGCATCGTGCCGGTACATGACCGGCGTGAGGAAGAACCATGCCTGCATCAGCACGGCGATCACGTACTGCAGGTCGCGGAAGAACACCGTGGCCACGGACATCAGCATGGCCACCCCCATTGCGAACATGAACAGCAGGAAGTAGGCGATCGGGATGAAGAGCAGGGCCGCGGAGAACTTGCCGCCGAAAGGCAGGATGAGAAGGGAGAGCGCCGCCATTGACAGCAAGCTGTCGACGAGCATGCCGATCACCAGGCTCAGCGGGAAAATGAGCTTCGGCAGGTAGATCTTCTTGATCAGTCCTTCGTTCTGGATGAACGAAGTGCACGACTGCGTCACGCTCATGCTGAAGAAGTTCCACGGGATCATCCCGGCGAACAGGAACACGGCGTAGCCAGCGAGGTCCAGCTTGAACAGCGTGGAGAAAACCACCGCCGTGACCAGCATCATCAGCAGCGGATTGATCAACGTCCACACATAGCCCAACAGCGTACGCCGATAGCGCAGCGTCAGGAACTGACGCACCAGTTGCCACAGCACGTCCCTGTACTGGTGCGCCTCGCGAATGTGGCGGCCGAGTGCGAAGCCGGAGCCCATGGGCAACTCCCGGGCTGCGGTCGTCATGGGTAGGTCTCCAGGTCTACCAAGCGCGTACCGACCTGATCCTTGGCCGACAGGATCGGAGCCGCCAGGGGCCAGGGGATACCGAGCTCCGGGTCGTTCCACGCCAGGCAGCGCTCACTGGCGGGCGCGTAGTAGTCGGTCGTCTTGTACAGGAGGTCCGCGGACTCGCTGGTCACCTGGAAGCCGTGGGCGAATCCCGGCGGGATCCAGAGTTGCTGCTGGCGCGTTTCATCCAGCGTGACACCCACCCAGTGCCCGAAGGTTGGCGAAGAACGGCGCAGGTCCACTGCCACGTCGTAGATCGTGCCGCGCGTCACCCGCACCAGCTTGCCCTGCGCCTGCTCGATCTGGAAATGCAGCCCACGGAGCACGCCCCGGGACGACCGCGAGTGGTTGTCCTGCACGAACTCGCCGCGCCAGCCAGTGAGCTCTTCGAAGATCCGCTTGTTGTAGCTTTCCAGGAAGAAGCCGCGTTCATCGCCGAAGATCTTCGGCTCCAGCAGCAGGACGCCCGGTAGGCCGGTGGGAGTGATTTTCACTTCGACCGCTCCCGCAGCACGTGCAGCAGGTATTGCCCATAGCCGTTCTTCTTCAGCGGCTCGGCGAGGCGTTCGAGCTGGGCGTCGTCGATGAAGCCGGCGCGCCAGGCGATTTCCTCGGGGCAGGCGATCTTCAGGCCCTGGCGGTGTTCCAGCGTGGCGATGAACTGGCTCGCTTCCAGCAGGCTTTCGTGCGTGCCGGTGTCCAGCCAGGCGTAGCCGCGCTGCATGATCTGCACGGACAGCTTGCCCTGTTCCAGGTAGGCCTGGTTCACCGCGGTGATCTCCAGCTCGCCGCGCGCGCTGGGCTTGACCGACTTGGCGATGTCGACCACCTGGTTGTCGTAGAAGTACAGGCCCGTGACCGCATAGCGGCTCTTGGGCTTGGCGGGCTTTTCCTCGATGCTGCTCGCCTTGCCGTCGGCGCCGAAGGCCACCACGCCATAGCGCTCGGGGTCCTGCACGTGGTAGGCGAAGACGGTCGCGCCTTCCGCCTGCGCGTCGGCGTCTTCCAGCAGCGTGGCGAGGTCGTGCCCGTAGAAGATGTTGTCCCCCAGCACCAGCGCGCTGGGGTCGTTGCCCACGAACTGCTCGCCGATCAGGAAGGCCTGCGCCAAGCCGTCGGGGCTGGGCTGCACGGCGTACTGCAGGTTCAGGCCCCACTGGCTGCCGTCGCCCAGCAGCTGCTGGAAGCGCGGCGTGTCCTGCGGCGTGCTGATCACGAGGATGTCGCGCATGCCGGCGAGCATCAGCGTGCCCAGGGGGTAGTACACCATGGGCTTGTCGTACACCGGCAGGAGCTGCTTGCTCATGGCCAGGGTTGCGGGGTGCAGGCGAGTGCCGGAGCCCCCGGCGAGGATGATGCCTTTGCGTCGGGTCATGGGCGTCAGAGGATTTCTTGCAGCATCCGGGCCACGCCCTGTTCCCAGGGGGGCAGCACCAGGCCGAACGTGGTGCGGAAGCTGGACGTGTCGAGCCTGGAATTATGCGGACGCTGCGCGGGGGTCGGAAAGGCGGAGCTGGGAACCGCGTCGACCTGCTCCGGCCCGGCCTTGAAAGTTTGGCCCGCCTGCTGCGCTTTACCAACAACGAAGCGTGCGTATCCGTGCCAGTTCGTTTCGCCCGCCGCGGCCACGTGATACGTGCCCGCGCGGCCGCCACCCGCCGCGAGCGTGCGCAGCGCATGCGCGCTCACGTCCGCCAGCAGTTCGGCGCCCGTGGGGGCACCGAACTGGTCGTCCACCACCGTGAGGCGTTCGCGCTCGCGCGCCAGCCGCAACATGGTCCTGGCGAAGTTGCCGCCGCGCGCGGCATAGACCCAGCTGGTACGCAGGATCAGGTGCTTGCCGTGCGCCTGCGCGATCGCCTGCTCCCCGGCGAGCTTGGTGCGGCCGTAGACGCCCAGCGGACCCGTGGCATCCGACTCGCGCCAAGGCCGCGTGCCGCTGCCGTCGAAGACGTAGTCGGTGGAGTAGTGCAGCAGCCACGCATCGAGTTCACGCGCTACCTGCGCGATCACGCCCGGCGTGAGCGCGTTGACCTGCTCCGCGCGCTGCGGTTCGCTTTCCGCCTTGTCGACGGCGGTATAGGCCGCGGCATTGACGATCGCATTCGGCCGCACCTGGCGCACCGTGCGCGCGATGCCCTCGGGATCGGCGAAGTCGCCGCACAGGCCGTCTGCGCCCTGCGAGCCGAGCGCCACGACGTCGCCCAGCGGCGCGAGGCTGCGCTGCAGCTCCCAGCCCACCTGGCCGTTGCATCCGAAAAGGAGGATCTTCACCGCGCTTCAGGCCGTTGCGTACTGCTGCTCGATCCAGGCGCGGTAGGCGCCGCTCTGCACGCGCTGCACCCACTCGCCGTTCGCCAGGTACCACTGCACCGTCTTGCGGATGCCGGTGTCGAAGGTCTCGGCCGGCTTCCAGCCCAGCTCGCGCTCGATCTTGCGCGCGTCGATCGCGTAGCGGCGGTCGTGGCCGGGGCGGTCCTTCACGAAGGTGATCTGGTCCTTGTAGCTGCGGCCGTCGTCGCGCGGGCGCAGTTCGTCCAGCAGCGCGCAGACCGTGTGCACGATCTCGATGTTGGGTTTCTCGTTCCAGCCGCCCACGTTGTAGGTCTCGCCGGGCCGGCCCGCCTCGAGCACGCGGCGGATCGCGCTGCAGTGGTCGCCCACGTAGAGCCAGTCGCGCACCTGCTGGCCGTCGCCGTACACCGGCAGGGGCTTGCCCGCCAGCGCGTTGACGATCATCAGCGGGATCAGCTTCTCGGGGAAGTGGTAGGGCCCGTAGTTGTTCGAGCAGTTGGTGGTGAGCACCGGCAACCCGTAGGTGTGGTGGTAGGCGCGCACCAGGTGGTCGCTGGCCGCCTTGCTGGCCGAATAAGGGCTGTTCGGCTCGTAGCGGTTGGTCTCGGCGAAGGCGGGGTCCTGCGGCGCGAGCGAGCCGTAGACCTCGTCGGTGGACACGTGCAGGAAGCGAAAGGCCTCCTTTTCCGCGGCGGGCAGGCTTTCGCGATAGGCGCGCACGGCCTCCAGCAGGCGGAAGGTGCCGACGACGTTGGTCTCGATGAAGGTGCCCGGCGCGTGGATGGAACGGTCCACGTGCGACTCGGCGGCGAAATTCAACACCGCGCGCGGCTTGTGCTGGGCCAGGAGTTTTTCCACCAGGGGCTGGTCGCCGATGTCGCCCTGCACGAACACGTGGCGCGCGTCGCCCTGCAGCGCGCGCAGGTTCTCCAGGTTGCCGGCGTAGGTGAGCTTGTCCAGGTTCAGGACAGGTTCGCCCCCGGCCTCCAGCCAGTCCAGGACGAAATTGGAGCCGATGAAACCGGCCCCACCGGTGACGAGAATCACGTGGAAAGCTCCCCTCAGTTGGTGGGCCGTCCCGCCAGTGGGCGGCCCGTTGTGGCGCAATTATGTCATCCGGGGGTGAGGCGCTTGCTTACGGCCCGGGCCTTGGCCCGCTTGGCCCGGGGCTGCGGCGGCCTGTCACGCGGCAGCTTGCATCTGCTGTTACGCTATCCGGAAACAAGGAGCACAACCCCCATGGCGCGATGGGCGGCCTTCCCGCAGGCCGGCGCGTTCCGGCACGACGCCGCCAGCGTGGCGCGCGACTGGGCACGCCTGCACACGGGCGACGCCGAGCCGCTGCCGGCCGAGCCCGCGGTGCTGCAGGCCTGGGTGCTGTTCCACAACGGCGCCTTCCAGGAAGCCGCCGAGGCCGGCCTGGCCGCTGGCGGCGCGGGCGTCACCGTGGCCAACAAGGCCCAGTGCATCCACGCCAACTACCTGGAAAAGGATGAGAAGGCCCGGCTGGACCTCTTCCTCGAAGCGGCCGAGCGGGCGCAACAGCAGGCCGCCGACGAGCCCGGCAACCCCAACGCCTGGTACTGGCAGGCCTACGCCCTCGGCCGCTACAGCCAGGCCGTCAGCGTGGCCAAGGCGCTGGCGCAGGGCTTGGGCAGCCGGGTCAAGCAGTCGCTGGAGCGCACCATCGCGCTGCAGCCCCTGCATGCCACGGGCCACCTCGCGCTCGCCACCTTCCATGCCGAGGTGATCGACAAGGTCGGCTCGCTGATCGGCAGCATGACTTACGGCGCCAGCAAGGACAAAAGTTTGCAGCTGTTCCGCGAAGCACTGCGCCTGCACCCGGAGTCGCCGATCGTGCTCGTGGAGTACGCCAAAGGCCTGGTCCGCCTGGAAGGCGACCGCCAGGCCGGCGAGGCGGCGCGCCTGTACCGGGAAGCCGCGGCGCTGCAGCCGATGGACGCCATGGAATGGCTGGACGTTGCGATGGCACGCTCGGTCGCGGAACACGCCGCCTGACGGACTCTTGAGCCTGCAGACTACAGGCACCGGGCGGCCACGCCCCAACAATGGTCGCCCATGGACCAACCCCGCAACATCTTCCAGGCGCTGCTGGTCAGCCACCAGAACCAGCGCGAGCTCTACGCGCGGCTGCTTGCCAGCCAGCCCGCCACGCCGGAACAGCAGCACGTCTTCGAGGAACTGAAGGCGGAGCTGGCCGCGCACGAAACGGCGGAGGAGCGCTGCTTCTACGTGCCGCTGTTCGAGTACGACCAGTCGGTGGACCTCTCGCGCCACGCCATCGCCGAACACCACGAGATGGACGAGATGGTGGAGCACCTGGAAAAGCTCGACCCGCACGCGGCCGAATGGCAGGAATGCTGCCGCAAGCTCTGCGACAAGATCGAGCACCACCTGGACGAGGAGGAGCAGAAGTTCTTCCCCCAGGCCGGCGAGGTGCTGACCGAGGAACAGAAGCGCAAGCTGGCTGTGGACTACGAGGCGGAGTTCACCACGCTGCGCCTGAAGCAGGAGGCCTGAGCGCCTTTAAGATGGCGGCCTTTTCCGAGGAGCATCCCCCATGGCCGACCTGAACGCCGACTTCGAAGCCGCCGTTGCCAATTCCAAGAAGCTGTCCGCGCGCCCGGACAACACCACGCTGCTGAAGATCTACGGCCTGTACAAGCAGGCCACCGTGGGCGACGTCACCGAGAAGAAGCCCGGCTTCGGCGACATGGTGGGCCGCGCGAAGTGGGATGCGTGGAACGCGGTGAAGGGCACGTCGAGCGACGATGCCAAGCAGCAGTACATCGACCTGATCCAGTCGCTGAGCTGAGCGACGGCCGCGCGTCGGGGTTCGGCGCTTCGCGCGCTCACCACCGACCTACGAGGCACGCACGTCGTGTTCCCGTGGCGCATCGGGGTTCGGCGCTTCGCGCGCTCACCACCGACCTACGAAGAGGGCGGGGTACGG
>JAEZEB010000005.1 GCA_023438115.1 Pseudomonadota bacterium
CCTTGCCCAGGCGGTCAGCCTGGGCTGCGGAGCGCGCCTACTCCTGCACCCCTTCTCGCCCCGGCGGGGGGTACGATTGGGCTGTTTCACTGGACAGGACATGACTCCTGAACTCCTGCTGCGCCACTCCGACCAGGCCACGCCCTGGGCCGCGGGCTGCGGCCTCCCGGTGGCCGAAGCCTACGCGCGCGCCTTGGGCGTGCGCCAGCTGCGCATAGCGCGCGGCGAGCAGCCGCGCGGCTTCAAGGTGGGCTTCACCAACCGCACGATCTGGCCGCGCTACGGTGTCTTCGCGCCCATCTGGGGCACGGTCTGGAACACCACGCTCTCGTTCTGCGAGGGCGAGGGCGAGCTGGCGCTGGCCGGCACCTGCCAGCCGCGCATCGAGCCCGAATGCGTCTTCGGCCTGAAGGCGACGCCGCCCGCGCGCCCTTCGCTGGACGACCTGCTCGCCTGCGTCGAATGGATCGCGCCCGGCTTCGAGATCGTGCAGTCGCACATGCCGGACTGGAAGTTCGCCGCCGCCGACACGGTGGCCGACAGCGGCCTGCATGCGCGGCTGCTGGTCGGGCCACGCATTCCGGTGGAGCAGCTTCCGCGCGATGCCGCGGCTTTCGACGCGCAGCTCGCGGCGGCCTCCATCACGCTGTATCGCGGCGACGAGCGCATCGACGAAGGAACCGGCGCCAACGTGCTCGATGGCCCGCTGCACGCGCTGTCGCATTTCGTGTCCGCGCTGCGCGACTATCCCGGCGCGCCGGACCTGCAGCCCGGCGACGTCGTGACCACCGGCACCTGGACCGATGCCTGGCCCGTCCACCGCGGCGAGCGCTGGCGCGCGGAGTTCGCCGCGCCGCTCGCGCCGCTGTCCGTCCGTTTCACCTGAATCCATGACCGCACCCGACTCCCAGGACTGCCTCGCCGCCACCGCGCTGGTGGACAGCGACCATTCCGAAGTGCGCGCCTTCGCGCAGCGCCATGCCACCGGCGCCGACGACCGCGAGCGCGCCGTGTCCCTCTACTACGCCGTCCGCGACGGCT
Organism: Pseudomonadota bacterium; assembly: GCA_023438115.1. Classification (GTDB taxonomy): domain Bacteria; phylum Pseudomonadota; class Gammaproteobacteria; order Burkholderiales; family Burkholderiaceae_C; genus Ramlibacter. Next base: position 1,042 of record JAEZEB010000005.1, read on the forward strand.
TCCGCTACGACCCTTACCGCCTCGATCTCTCCAGCGAAGGCATGTGCGCCAGCACCGTGCTGGCGCAAGGCTACGGCTGGTGCGTCACCAAGGCGGCGCTGCTGGCCGCCGCCTGTCGCGTCGTGGGCATTCCGGCGCGGCTGGGCTTCGCCGACGTGCGCAACCACCTGTCCACGCAGCGCATGCGCGAGACCATGAACACCGACGTGTTCATCTGGCACGGCTACACGGAGATCTGGCTCGACGGCGCCTGGCGCAAGGCCACGCCGGCCTTCAACGTGGAACTGTGCGAGCGCTTCGGCCTGCACCCGCTGGAATTCGACGGCCGCTCCGACTCCATCTACCACCCGTTCGACAAGTCCGGGCAGCGCCACATGGAGTACCTGCAGGAGCGCGGCAGCTTCACGGACGTGCCGCTGGCGCGTATCGTTGCGGACTTCCGCGCCGTCTACCCGGCGTGGCTGCACGGACCGGAAGACCGCAGCGACCTGCACGGCAGCGACTTCCTGGCCGACGTGGCCCGCGAACCGGGAGCCGGCGCCTAGACGAACCCACCGAGGAGGGATGGAGATGCAGAAGCGCGAATTCATCACGGCGGCCCTGGCCGCGGCGGCGGTCCCCGCCTGGGCGCAGTCGAAGCCGGCCAAAGGCTTGCGCGGTCCCGCGCTGCTGACCGTCACCGGCGCCGGCGTGAAGGCCAACCGCGGGCCTTTCGATCCCGTGCGTGACCAGATGATGGCCAAGCAGAAGATCCGCTTCGAGCTTGCGCACGCCTTCGACTACGCCACGCTGGCCGCGCTGCCCGCGCGCAGGATCCGCCCGACCCTCGAATACGACAACAAGCCGCACGAGCTGTCCGGCCCGCTGCTGCGCGACGTGCTGAAGGCCGCGGGCGTGACGGCCGCCGGCGGGCAGCTGCAGATGCGCGCCATCGACGGCTATGCGCCGGTCATCCCGCTGGCCGATGCCGACAGGTACGGCTTCATCGTCGCCACCACCCTCGACGGCCAGCCCATGGGGCTGGGCGGGCTCGGCCCGCTGTGGGCGGTCTACGATGCCGACCGTCATGCGGACATGGCGGCCAGGCCGGTGGACCAGCGCTTCGCGCAGTGCCCCTGGGGCCTGTACCACATCGCCGTGCAGGCAGGCTGAGCACTGCGGGCGGGGCCGGAACGCGACTACCGCGCCCTTCGCTGCCCGACTACAAGCGCTGCCCGGCGGCAGCGCTACGGTAAGCCCATCCCCCGATGGAGCTTGCCATGCAAAAGAACACCCCCCTCCTGCGCGCGCTGGCCGTGGCCCTGCCTCTGGGCCTCGCGGCGCTCGCCCCCGCTCAGGCCCAGCAGAACGCAGGCGCCGCGAAGACGCCGCAGGCCGTGGTCGCCGCGCCGTTCCCCGCGGATGCCACCGAGCACATGAACGCGCTCAATGCGGAGAGCGCCGCGCCTGCCCTGGAGCGCGGCGACAAGGGGGCGGCCGTGGTCCGCGCGCAGATCATGCTGGATCGCAACTGGTTCTCCGTCGGCGAGGTCGACGGCATCTTCGGCAGCAACATGCTGCGCGCGGTGAGGGCTTTCCAGCTCGCGCGTGACCTTCCGGTCACGGGCCGGGTGGACGACGCAACCTGGCAGGCGCTGTCGGCGCAGCAGGCACCCGCGTTCGCCACCTACGTGCTCACGCAGGAGGACATGGACGGCCCCTACCACGCGCTGCCGGATGACCCGGTGGAGCAGGGCGCGCTGCCCGCGATGACCTACGAGAGCGTGGAGGAGATGCTCGCCGAGCGCTTCCACATGAGCCCGAAGCTGCTCGTCGCCCTCAACAAGGGCCGCAACCTGCAGGCAGGCGAGACGCTGGTGGTGGCCGACGTCGGCCGCGCGGCGCAGCTGCCGGAGGCGGCGCGGCTGCGCATCGACAAGTCCGACAGCATGCTGTACGTGATCGGCGAGGGCGAGCGGCTGCTCGGCGCCTTCCCGGTGAGCCTGGGCAACCCGCAGGACCCGCTGCCGCTGGGCGAGCTGAAGATCGTGAGCGAAGTGAAGATGCCGGACTTCATGTACAACCCGGAGCTGCTGCGCAACGCCAAGACCGACCGCAAGGTGAAGCTGCCGCCCGGACCGAACAGCCCCGTGGGCATCGTGTGGCTCGGCCTGAGCAAGGAGCACGCGGGCATCCACGGCACCTCCGAGCCCTCGCAGATGGCGCGCGTGGAAACCAACGGCTGCGTGCGCCTGACCAACTGGGACGTGCTGCGCCTGTCCAAGGTCGTGCAGACGGGGACCGTGGTGGAGGTCCGGGCGTGATGCGGCGCGCGGTGCCGCTGATTGCGGTGCTGCTGCTCGCCGGCCTGCAGGGCTGCGGCAGGGAGCCCACGGTCACGCGCGTCGTGCCGCCGGCGGTGACGCTGCCCGAGGATTTCCCCCTGCACCAGCCGCAGGGTGCGGCTGCGTCATCGCAGCCGGCACGGGCCGCGGCGCCCGCACCCACACCTGCAACGCAAGCCATGGGCGCCCCTGCCGCGCC
>JAEZEB010000064.1 GCA_023438115.1 Pseudomonadota bacterium
GCCAGCAGGTCGGCGGGCGCCGGGCCGCGGTCGGCCAGCACGAGGCGTTCGATGGGGCGCGCGGGCGCGCCGCGCAGCGAGAAGCTGCCTTGGGCCAGCAGGGCGCGCGCGAGACGGGCGCCGAGGAAACCCGCGCCGCCGGTGATCAGGATGTTCATGCGCGCAGGATAGTGCGATTTCCCGCGCGCGTATCTCGGGACTAGCCCCGTTCGAACTTGAACACCGCCGTGCTCGCCGTGAGGTTGGGCAGGAAGCGCCGCTCCTGGCCGTCCTGCAGCCCGAAGGCATCCAGGATGGACAGCCGGTTGCGCGTGGCCAGCACCTCGAAGTCCTTGAAGGTGCCCACGCGGATGTTCGGCGTGTCGTACCACTGGTAGGGCAGGCGCTTGGTCACGGGCATGCGCCCGCGCGCCACCGACAGCCGGTTGGGCCAGTGCGCGAAGTTGGGAAAGGACACGATCCCCACCTTGCCCACCCGGGCGGTCTCGCGCAGCATGACCTCGGCATTGCGCAGGTGCTGCAGCGTGTCGATCTGCAGCACGACGTCGAAGCTGTCGTCGTCGAAGATCGCCAGGCCCTGGTCCAGGTTGGCCTGGATCAGGTTGACCCCGCGCTTGACGCAGGCCAGCACGTTCTCGTCGGCGATCTCGATGCCGTAGCCGGTGCAGCCGCGCTCGCGCTGCAGGTGGTCCAGCAGGGCGCCGTCGCCGCAGCCCAGGTCCAGCACGTGCGAGCCGGGCGGCACCAGCTTCGCGATCGAATGAAGGGTGGCGCGGTCAGTCATGTGAAACCTCCCCCAGGCTTGTCCGCTGCGCGGCCTGCGCCTCCCCCCTCCGCAAGCGGAGGGGGCGAGCGCCTTCGGGCGGCCGGGCGGCGCTCACAGCACGGCTCCCGAAGGCAGTTCGCGCACGGCGGGCTGCGCCTGCGGCAGCTCCGCCGCGATGCGGTCGAAGTAGGAGCGCACCACCGACAGGTAGCGCGGATCCTCCAGCAGGAAGGCGTCGTGGCCGTGCGGCGCGTCGATCTCGGCGTAGCTCACGTCCCGGCGGTTGTCGAGCAGCGCCTTGACGATCTCGCGGCTGCGCGCCGGCGAGAAGCGCCAGTCGGTCGTGAAGCTCACCAGCAGGAACTTGGCCGCCGCCTCGGCCAGCGCCTTCGCCAGGTTGCCGCCGTGGGCGCGCGCGGGGTCGAAGTAGTCCAGCGCGCGCGTGATCAGCAGATAGGTGTTGGCGTCGAAGTACTCGCTGAACTTGTCGCCCTGGTAGCGCAGGTAGCTCTCGATCTGGAACTCGATGTCCTGCGTCGTGTACTGCAGGTTCATGCCGTTGCGCAGCTGGCGGCCGAACTTGGCGTTCATCACGTCGTCGGAGAGATAGGTGATGTGGCCGATCATGCGGGCGATGCGCAGGCCGCGCTTGGGCACCACGCCGTGCTCGTAGAAGTGGCCGCCGTGGAAATCGGGATCGGTGACGATGGCGCGCCGCGCCACCTCGTTGAAGGCGATGTTCTCGGCGTTGAGGTTGGGCGCGCTCGCCACCACCACCGCATGGCGCACGCGCTGCGGGTACTGCAGCGTCCATGACAGCGCCTGCATGCCGCCCAGGCTGCCGCCCATCACGGCGGCGAGCTGGCGGATCCCGAGCCGGTCCAGCAGCAGCGCCTGCGCGTTGACCCAGTCTTCCACCGTCACCACCGGGAAGTCGGCGCCGTAGATGCGGCCGGTCTCGGGGTTCACGTGCATGGGGCCGGTGGAGCCGAAGCAGGAGCCCAGGTTGTTGACGCCGATGACGAAGAAGCGGTCGGTGTCCACCGGCTTGCCGGGGCCGATCATGCTGTCCCACCAGCCTTCGGATTTCTCCTGGCCTTCGTAGACGCCCGCCACGTGGTGGGAGGCGTTGAGCGCGTGGCAGATCAGCACCGCGTTGCTGCGGTCGGCGTTGAGCGTGCCGTAGGTCTCGTAGGCGAGCGAGTAGCCGCGGATCGATGCACCGCTTTGCAGGGCAAGCGGCGCGTCGAACGACATGGAACGTGGCGTGGCGACGAGCGTCATCGGAAAAACGAAAAACCCGGCCCCGCCGAGGCGGGCCGGGTTCCGGCTTCCGTCTTTAGCGGCATTTATTGAGCGCCCGCAAGCGAGGCAAATCGGCGCTGGGGGAAGTATAGCCAAGCCCGACGAGGGGCGGCCCGCCCGGTCCTCAGCCCCAATCGAACAGCGCCAGCACGCCCAGCACGAGGAACACCACCGCGCCAATGGTGTGGACCAGTTTGATCGGCACGCGGCGCGTGATGCGCTCGCCGAACCACACCACCGGGGCGTTGGCCAGCATCATGCCCAGCGTGGTGCCGGCCACCACCGCGGCCCAGGCTTGGAACTGCGCCGCCAGCATGACGGTGGCCACCTGCGTCTTGTCGCCCATCTCGGCGAGGAAGAAGGCCACCAGCGTCGCGCCGAACACGCCCAGGCGCGGCGCGCGCGGCGCTTCGTCTTCGTCCAGCTTGTCGGGCACCAGCATCCAGGCGGCCATGGCGATGAAGGACAAGCCCAGCACCCAGCGCAATACGTCGGGGCCGAGCACGTGCGTCACCCAGCTGCCCACCGCGCCGGCGAGGGCGTGGTTGGCCAGGGTGGCGACCAGGATGCCCCAGACGATGGGCCAGGGCTTGCGGAACCGGGCGGCGAGGACCAGCGAGAGCAGCTGGGTCTTGTCGCCCATTTCGGCGAGGGCAACGATGCCCGTGGAGACGAGGAAGGCTTCCAAGGAGCGGGATTGTAGGGGCGGGCGGGCGGCGCACGGCTGAGGCGCACTTTTTGCTTGCTTTTGGTGCGGGCTGCGCCAAGACCTGTCGATCCACCGCATCGGATCGACTCCGGAACGCGAGGTCAGCTGGTAGCGCGCACGGTCCCTGGCGCGGCCGTGGGGACTCAGGGCGATCCCCATGAGACAAAGGGGCCGACTACGCGCATAATGGGCGCCGCAGTTTTCAGCGAAAGCTGCGGGTTTGCGGTGTTTGTCGGTCTCGCGTGGTTTTGATTGCGTCTTGCGGACTCCATCGCTTTTTGCGTTTTCATTTCCAGGAGTCCCGAGATGGGCAACAAACTCTACGTGGGGAACCTTCCCTACTCCTTCCGCGACAGCGACATGGAACAGGCGTTCAGCCAGTTCGGCACCGTGACCAGCGCCAAGGTCATGATGGAACGTGACACCGGCCGCTCCAAGGGCTTCGGCTTCGTCGAGATGGGCAGCCCCGCCGAGGCGCAGGCCGCCATCGAAGGCATGAACGGCCAGCAGCACGGCGGCCGCGCCGTCGTGGTGAACGAGGCCCGCCCGATGGAGCCCCGCTCCGGTGGCGGCGGCTTCGGCGGCGGCGGTGGTGGTGG
>JAEZEB010000145.1 GCA_023438115.1 Pseudomonadota bacterium
GGTGGAGGCGGGGGGGGCCACCGCTGGGGCCCACCCTACGACCTGCTCCACGTACGAAGCCTGCGTGCGCGCGGCCGACACGATGTCGAAGGCCTTGGCGAAACCGCGCAGGCTCGCTTGCGCGCCCTTGCCGCCTGACTTCACCACGGCTTCGTAGTCCTCGCGCTGGAACGGGAACAACCCGCTGCCCGCGATCGCACCCAGCATCACCGCGCTGACCACGGTGCCGGCTTCCTTCGCGACGGCACCCATGTCGAACACCTGGTGCTGGCGGCTGAACTGCTGCACCAGCTTGAGCATGTCGGCGGGATCGGCGCGGCCGTCGCCGAGCTGCATGCGCTCCTGCGTCGTGAGCGTGCGCGCGGAAGACGTGATCACCAGCGTGCGATCTGGCGCGGTCATGCCGTTGCCGACCTGGCGCGCCGTCTCCAGCAGCTCGGACGACACCATCGCATCGAGCGCGCCGGGCACGGGGTTCAGGCTGAAGACGGGGCGCTTGCCACCGAGCTCGCGCATCGGAACCGGGAACACCTCGATGTAGTAGGTGGTCGCGCCGGTGCGCTGCGCCACGCCGGGAATGGACGTGGCCTGCGCCGGGTAGCCGGTGCGGCGCGCGGTCTCGACCAGCCATTCGGTCAGGACGCCGCCGCCTTCGCCGCCCAGGGCGCAGATCAACAGGGAAACGGGGGACTGCTTCATGCGGGCTGGAGAGCGCGAACGATCGTGCTGCGGAAAGAGTTGAACAGGCGCTCGTGCCACTTCGGGTTCTGCACCACCTCGGCGCGGTAGAAGCTGGGGCACAGCGTGGCCGCGTGCGCGTTGGCGCCGCACAGGCCGCAGCCGACGCAGCCGTCGATGACGGTGGCGACGGGATCCACCTTCAGCGGATCGGGGTTGTCCTTGATGGTCAGCGTGGGGCAGCCGGACAGGCGGATGCAGGCGTGGTCGCCGTTGCACACGTCCTCGTCCACGCCGTACTTCACGCGCACGACGCGCTCGCCCTTCTTCAGCAGCGACTGGATCCAGGGCTTGATGCGGCGCTGGCGCTCCAGCTGGCATTCGCCCTCGGCCACGATCACCTTCAGGCCGTTGAAGTCGCTCGTGAAGGCGTCGGTGAGCGTGGCGCGCATCTTCTCCACCTCGTAGGTGTGCACGGTGCGCATCCACTGCACGCCCAGGCCCTTGAGCGCCGACTCGATGGTCTGGTCGGTGTGGACCACGCTGGCGGCCTTGTCGCGCGCCGCGTCCTTCACCGCGTCCTTGGGCGTGGAGAGGATCTCCTGCGTGCCGGTGGCGGAGGTGTAGCCGTTCTTGAAGATCAGCAGCACCGCGTCGTCGCCGTTGAAGAGGGCGCTCTGCACACCCGTGAGCAGGCCGTTGTGCCAGAAGCCGCCGTCGCCCATGATGGCCAGCGTGCGCTTCTGCATCATCGGCGAGACGCCGGCGCGCGAGGCGAGCGACATGCCGTAGCCCAGGATCGAGTGGCCCATCGAGAAGGGCTCGAAGGTGCCGAAGGCGTGGCAGCCGATGTCGGCGGCGATGTGCACCTTGCCGATCTGCTCCTGCGCCAGTTTCAGCGCGGAGAACACGGGTCGCTCCGGGCAGCCGATGCAGAAGCCCGGCGGGCGCGCGGGCAGCGGCTTGTCCAGCGCCGCGGCGGCGGCCTGGCGGCGGTCGACGTTGGCGGCGAGCCAGCGGCGCGCGTCCTCGGTGGCGGCACCGGGCAGGTAGCTGCCGGCGAAATGCACCAGGCCGTTGGAGACGACTTCCACCGTGTACTCGCCGCCGGAGGGCAGCAGGTCCTTGCCGTGCAGCTTCGTCTGGATGTCACGCCGGCGCAGCAGGGTGGCGATCTCCTGCTCGATGTATTCGGGCTGGCCTTCCTCCACCACCAGTACCGCGCGCTTGCCGACGCAGAAGTCGGCCACCTGCTCGGGCACCAGCGGATAGGTGACGTTCAGCACCAGCAGCGGGATCGCGGAGTTGCCGAAGGCGTCGGCCAGGCCCAATTGCTGCAGCGAGCGGATGAGGGAGTTGTACAGGCCGCCCTGCACGATGATCCCGGTGTCCGAGTGCTCGCCGTCGAACAGCTCGTTGAGCTTCTGCTCGAGGATGTACTTGCGTGCCGCGGGGATGCGCTGCTCGCTCTTGAGCTTCTCGTGCCGGAAGGTCACCGGCGGGTGCGCGAGCTTCATGTAGTCGAAGCTGCCGGGGTCCTCCATCAGCTGGCGCGTGGAGATCGCCGGCTTGACGTTGTCCCTGGCCTCGAAGCTGCCGCGCACGTGGCAGGCGCGGATGCGCAGCTCCAGGATCGCGGGCATGTTGGACGTCTCGGACAGGCGGAAGCCTTCCTCCACCATGCGCGTCATCACGCCCAGGTCCGGCCGCGGGTCCAGCAGGCACATGCTGGACTTGAGCGCGAACGCATGCGTGCGCTCCTGGATCACCGAGGCGCCCTCGCCGTAGTCCTCGCCCACGACGATCAGCGCGCCGCCGGTGACGCCCGGCGACGACAGGTTGGACAGCGCGTCGGCGGCCACGTTGGTGCCGACGATGGACTTCCAGGTGACGGCGCCGCGCAGCGGGTAGTGGATGGAAGCGCCCAGCATCGCGGCGGCGGAGGCCTCGTTGGAGCAGGCCTCGACGTGCACGCCGAGCTCATCCATGTAGTCCTTGGCCTGGACCATCACGTCCAGCAGGTGCGACACGGGCGCGCCCTGGTAGCCGCCGATGTAGGCCACGCCGGACTGCAGCAGCGCCTTGGTGATCGCGAGGATGCCCTCGCCGTGGAAGGTCTCGCCGGCGCCCAGGCGCAGCGACTCGATTTCCTTGCTGAATGAAACTTCCAAAGCGGGTGCCTCCCTGACGGAACGGGGCAGTGTCGGCCATTGCCCGCCATCGATCAATCCGATGAGGCGACTAAGGTTTATCAGTCGGATGCATATCACTGGCGGTGCATGCGGCAGATGTAAGCGCGTTGCCTAAGGCTTACATCCAGGTGGGTTCGCGCCATTGCACGCCCTGGGCCGTTTCATCAGAATCGCGCTCCCCAGAACCCTCCAGGAGACAAGTCATGAAGCCGTCCCGCTCGCTTGTTGTTCTCTCGGTGGTGTGCGGCCTGGTGCTTCCGGCACTGGCGCAGCAGACCCCGGCCCCCGCGGAAGAACCTGGATGGGCCAAGGGGCGACCCAAGACCGATGCCGCGATGCAGATGGCGCCGGTCCCCGCCTTCCCGATCCCGACCGCGCCCGACAAGCTGCCCACCGCGAAGTTCAAGCTGCCGCCCGGCTTCAAGGTCGAGACCTGGGCGTCGGGCGTGCTCGACGCGCGCGGCCTGCGCCAGGGCGCCAAGGGCAACGTCTTCGTCAGCTCGCTGTTCGTGGCCAACAAGGTCTACGCGATCCCTGAGCAGGGCGGCAACCGCCAGGCCAAGGTGATCATCGACAAGATGCCCATGGCGACGGGCATCGAGTTCCACGACGGCCACCTGTACGTGGCGACGAACACGAAGATCCTGCGCTACGACAACGCCGAGGACCGGCTGGACAACCTCGGTGAACCCACGGTGATCTACGACAAGCTGCCCGGCGGCATGGACCACAGCTGGAAGTACCTGCGCGTGCGCGACAACAAGCTGTACTTCGCGATCGGCGCGCCGTGCAACATCTGCGATCCCGGCGAGTACGCGAAGATCTACCGCATGAACCTCGATGGCAGCGGCCTCGAGACCATCGCCTCCGGCGTGCGCAACACCGTGGGCTTCGACTTCGAGCCCAAGACCGGCAACCTCTGGTTCACCGACAACGGCCGCGACTGGTTCAGCGAGGAACTGCCCAACGACGAACTCAACGTCGTCACGCGGCCCGGCCAGCAGCACTTCGGCTATCCGTACTGCCACCAGGGCAACATCCCGGATCCGGAGTTCGGCTGGGGCAAGTCCTGCGGCGACTACGTCAAGCCGGCCGCCTTCCTGGGCCCGCACGCCGGATCGCTCGGCATGACCTTCTACCGCGGCAACATGTTCCCGGCGAAGTACCGCAACGCGATCTTCATCGCGCGCCACGGCCCGTGGAACCGCACCCAGAAATATGCCGACGTCTCCGTCGCCTGGCCGGACGGCAAGGGCGGCGCGCGCATCGAGCCCTTCATGACGGGCTTCGTGGAGAACAACCAGTACCTCGGTCGCCCCGTGGACTTCCTGGTGCTGAAGGACGGCTCGATGCTGGTGAGCGACGACCACGCCGGCGCGATCTACCGCATCAGCTACGGCAAGTGATGCGCAAGGCGGCCGCGGGCCTGTCCTGCTGCGCGGCGGCGCTGGCGCTGCTGGTTCCGGCCCCCGCCGGTTCGCAGCAGGCGGGCGCGGCCCCGTATGCGCAACGCTTCGCCACGCAGTGCGCGGCCTGCCACGGCGCCGCGGGCCGCAGCGACACGCCGCTCACGCCGGTGCTGGCGGGCCAGCCTTCGCTGTATGCGATCACGCAGCTGTTCCTGTTCCGCGAGGGACGGCGCAGCAACGAGGCGATGACGGCGGTGGCGAAGACGCTCACCGACGACGACCTGCGCGGCTTCTCGGAGTACATCGGCACGCTGCCCGCGATCGCGGCGCCG
>JAEZEB010000168.1 GCA_023438115.1 Pseudomonadota bacterium
GAGCTGTTCGTCGTACTCGCGCCGCAGCACGGGCGATGACAGCACCTCGTACGCGCGGTTCACGCGCACCGCTGCGTCCGCGGGCCAGGGGGCCGCCCCGGCCGCCGCGTAGTCGGGATGGATCAGCCGCATCAGCAGGCGATAGCGCTCCTTCAGCTCCACGGGTTCGCTGCGCGGGGGCAGGCCGAGCACCGCGTAGTGGTCCGCGCCCGGATAGAGCAGCGCCGCATGCAGGAAGAAGCCCGCCGCATCGCGCAGCTCGCGGTTGTCCGCGCCCGGCTCGCCGCCGCGGCCGGCGGCCAGCTGCAGGATCTCGCGGATGGAACGGAACAGGATCGCCGGCTGGCGCAGGGTGAGCTGGTACTTGCCCGGCGTCTTCGCGTACTGGAGCAGTGCGGCGTGCAGCTGGGGGTCCGGCGGCGATCCTGCGGCGTCCTTCATGTCCCTTCTCAGGCGCGTCCGGCGCGCGGCAGCACGCCCTGCGCCTCGGCCGGGTCGGACGGCCCGTAGCCGTAGTACGACTCGTAGTCCTGCGGCATGGCGTGGTGCTGCGTCTGCGTGAGGACCACGCCGCGCGGCACCAGGCCTGCCTGGCGCAGCCGCCGCAGGGCCGACTTGATGTGCGTCTTGCGCGTGGCGCTGGCCTGCACGACGAACAGCACGTTCTGCAGCTGGTTGCCCAGCACCACGGCGTCGGCCAGGCCCAGCATCGGGGGCGCATCCACGATCACGTAGTCGATGCCGAGTGCGGAGGTGATGTTCAGCAGCAGCAGCAGCTTGGGCCCGGTGAGCAGGTCGACCGGATTCGGCGGGATGGGCCCGGCCGTCAGCACCGACAGGTTGGGCACCACGGTCGGCGTGATCATCTTGTCGCCGCGGTTGTCGCTCGACAGCAGGTTGGACAGGCCGAAGTCGTTGGGGATGCCCAGCAGCTTGTGCACGGTGGGATTGCGCATGTCGCCGTCGATCAGCAGCACGCGTTGTCCCATCTGCGCGAAGTTGATGGCCAGGGCGAGCGAGGTCGTGCTCTTGCCTTCGTTGCGCGTGGTGCTCGTGATCACCAGCCGCTTGGGCGCGCCTTCGGCGGTGGAGAACTGCAGCGCGGTGCGCACCGAGCGATAGGCTTCCGCGAGCGCCGAGCGTGGATCCTCGTGCACCTCCATCGCGACCGGCTTGGCGCTCAGGCGCTTGCTGCGCAGCTTGGGGATGATGCCCATGAGCGGCAGGCCCAGCACGCGTTCGACCTCGTCGGGGTACTTGATGGAATCGTCCATCACCTCCAGCGCGACGACCACCACGCCGCCGAGCAGCAGGCCGGCCACCAGGCCCACGAGGAGGTTGGCCAGCAGGTTCGGCTTGAAGGGGAACAGCGAAGGTTCGGCGGCATCGACCACCGAGACGTTGTTGGCGACGATGTTGCCGGAGATGCCCAGCTCCTTGAAGCGCTGCAGCAGGCTGTCGTACAGCTGCCGGTTGGTGTCCACCTCGCGCTTCAGGAGGTTCATGTCGATGCCGTGGTCCTGGGTGGTCAGCACCTGCTTGCGCGTCTGTGCCAGCCGGTCGCGCAGCATGTTTTCCTGGCGGCTGGCGGCGTCGAACTGCGCCTGCACGGTCGCGGCCGCGAGCCCGACTTCGCGCTTCATCTGCGTTTCGACCTCTTCGAGCTGCGCCTTGATCTGCAGCATCTTGGGGAACTCGGGCTTGTAGATGCGCAGGTTCTCCTGGTACTCCACCAGCAGCTTGGCGCGGTGCTCCTTCAGCGCCTGGATCGCCTTGTTCTCGGCCACCGCGTTCGACGCCTCGGGGTTGCGCTTGATCTCCTGGACCAGCGCCTCGAGCTTGATGCGCTCCTGCTCCGCCTTGGCCAGCGCACCGGCGTATTCGGTGTAGGTCTGGTTGATCGCCGTGCCCTTGTCGTCCAGGGTCAGGATCTGGTTGGTCTGCGCATAGGTGTTCAGGCGCCGCTCGGATTCCTCCAGCCGCGCCTTCATCTGCTTGATCTGGTCTTCCAGGAAGCTCTTGGCGTACGAGGAGGCTTCCAGCCGCCGCTCCATGCCCATGGCGATGAAAGCCTGCACCGTCGAGTTGGCGATGCGCGCGGCGAGCGCGGGATCGGTGTTGTCGACGTGCAGCTTCACCAGGCGCGAGCTGCGCACGGGCTCCACGGTGAGCGAATCGAGGAAGCGGCTGATCACCGCCTCGCGCCCCAGCACCTCGGCGTTGCGCGCGCTGGGCCGCGTCATCTTGCGGTAGCCCGCGATGATGCGATCGAGGTAATCGCCGCCGCCGGCCTCGTCGGCGCCCGTTTCCGCCGCGCCTTCGGCGGCCTGCGTGCCGGCGGCCAGCGTCACGGCGGCCTGGCCCGCGGGCGCGGAGTTGTCCAGCCGCAGCTCGTCGATCACGCGCTCCGCGAGCGACCGGCTCCTGAGCAGCTCCTGCTGGGTGCGCATGGAGATCGCGTCGTCGCTGCCCACACGTTCCTGCTCGGGATCGTTCTCGAAGCGCACGACGCGCGGCGTCGCGCGGTCGATCTGCAGGATCACGGTCGAGCGGTAGATCGGCGTGCTGAGGAAGGTGCGGATCGCCGCCACGGCGCAGCACAGCGCCACCACCATCAGCAGCGTCCACTTGTACTTCAGGAGGATGCGGCCGAGGTCCTTGAGGGTGAGGGAGTCGTCGGGTGCCGACTCGTCCTCGGCAGGCCGGGCCAGCAGTCCCGTCTGCAGCTGGTGGGGTTGGCGCAGCGCAAGGTCCTGCGCCTGGGTGGACGCGAAGCCGTGGGACTCGTCGCGGGAGATTTCGTAGGCGGACATGGTGCGGCGTCTCTCTCTCGATGGCTGCAGCCGCCGTCGCGCTCGACGGCCGACAAGGGCCGCAGCTTAGCGGCTAAAGACCGAGAACGGGTTGATGGAATCGACCACGTCGCGGAAGATCGAATCCTTGATGAGCGCCCGCGCGCCGTCGCGCTGCACGACGATCAGGTCGTCGCCGCGGATGGCCGGGTCCTCGTCCTGGCCGGCGCGGATGCGTTCCACGTCGAAGGTGGCGACCTGCCGCTCGCCCTGCCGGCCCGCTTCCGTGTGGCGGAACAGCTTGACCTGCGTGCGGTTGGCGATGGGGCCGAAACCGCCGGCCAGGGCCAGCGCGCGCAGCAGCGTCATCTGCCCGACCAGCGGGTAGATGCCCGGCTTGGCCACGGCGCCGTCGATGGTAATGCGCTCGGTGGTGAACTCCTTGATGAACACCGACACCTGCGGGTTCTGGAGGTATTTCTCGCCGTACAGGGAAGCGACATGGCTTTCCACCTGTTGCTGCGTGAGGCCGGCCACCGCCACGGCGCCGATGAGGGGCAGGGTGACGAAGCCCGCCGCGTTGACGCGCACCGTCCGCTTGCCGTTCTCGATGTTCAGGACCTCGATGTCGAGCAGGTCGTTCGCGCCGACGCGGTATTCCTTGCCGAGGCTGAAGACCGGCGTGGGCTGCTGCGGCCCGGGCGCGGCCTGTTCGCCACCGGCGCCGCGCGGTTCGCCCGGCGGGACCTCGTGTTCGCTGGCCGCGGGGCGGAAGACGCCGTTGGGCGCCGACGCCTGGGCGGCCGCGGGAGAATTGCCCAGGACCGTTGTCTGGGCTGCGCACGCTGCCGAAAACAACAGCGCGGCGGTCGCGAGCGCAAATCGGTTCATGGTGGATGCATCCCCAAAAACCGGCATTCTAGGGACGCCGCACGCCCGTGTGGGGTGCGTCTTCTCCCCAGGGCTCAGGACCCGTGCTTGTCGGCTTCCGTCGTGAACGCGTCGGCGTAGAACTCATCCGCGGGCAGGCCACATTCCGCGCTGTACTGCGTCCGGGCGGAGTCGACGACGATGGGCGCGCCGCAGGCGTACACCTGGTGCCCGGAAAGATCCGGATGGTCTTCCATGACGGCCCGGTGGACGAAGCCGGTGCGTCCTGTCCAGTTGTCTTCCGGCAGCGCGTTGGAGATCACCGGCACGTATTTCAGGTTCGGCATGGCCGCGGCACGCTCGCGCACCCATGCGTCCATGTACAGGTCGGCCGGGCGGCGGCCGCCCCAGTAGAGCGTGGCGGGCCGGTTGCTGCCCTTGGACTGCATCTGCTCGATCAGCGCCTTGATGGGCGCGAAGCCGGTGCCGGACGCCAGCAGGATCATGGGCTTGTCGGAGTCCTCGCGCAGGAAGAAGCTGCCGAAGGGGCCTTCCACGCGCAGGATCTCCTTCTCCTTCATGGCCGTGAACACGTGGTCGGTGAACTTGCCGCCAGGCATGTGGCGGATGTGGAGTTCCACGCCCGGGCCGTTGTGCGGCGCATTGGCCATCGAGTAGCTGCGGCGCGCGCCGTCGCGCAGGATGAACTCGATGTACTGGCCCGCGTGGTAACGCAGCTGGTCGTTGGCCGGCAGCTGCAGCTTGACCACCATCACGTCGTGCGACACCTTCTCCAGCGTCGTCACGCGCGCGGGCATCTTGCGGATCGGGAAGGCGCTTTCGTCCGTGACCTGGCGCGACTCCAGCACCACGTCGGTCTGGGGCACGGCGCAGCAGGTGAGGATCAGGCCCTGCGCCTCTTCCTCCGCCGACAGGGCCTTGCTCTGGTGCGGGCCGTGGACCACGGTGCCCTCGAGCTTCTTGCACTTGCAGGATCCGCAGGCGCCATCCTTGCAGCCATAGGGCATGCCGATGCCCTGGCGGATGGCCGCAGGCAGGATGGCTTCCCCAGCCTCCACGCCGAAGGCGCGGCCGCTGGGCTGGACGGTGATCTGGAAGGGGCCGGCGGGCGCCTGGGGGGCGGTCATGCTTTGGGTATCCTCGGTCTTCTTGTCGGTCTGGTCCTTGCGCGATTTTGCCCTCAAACCAAAACCCCCTCGGCGCCCTGCCCAGCCGCTTCCGCCGCGCGCGGGTGCTGGTGGTCGGCTGCGGCGACGTCGGCCTGCGCTTCGCGGGCCTGCTGCCGCGCAACGTGCGCGTGCTGGCCCTCACCTCCTCGCCGCAGCGCGTGCCCGGCCTGCGCTCCCGCGGCATCACGCCGCTGGTAGGTAACCTGGACGCGCCGGCGACGCTGGCGCGGCTGGCCGGCATCGCCGACCACGTGGTGCACCTCGCGCCGCCTTCCGCGGAGGATCCGCAGCGCTGGTGGCAGGACCGCCGCACGCAATCGCTGCTGTCCGCGCTGCGGCGGCGCAGCGCCCCGCAGACCCTGGTCTATGCGTCCACCAGCGGCGTGTATGGCGATTGCGAAGGCGCCAAGGTCGCCGAATGGCGTCCGGCCGCGCCGCAGACGCCGCGCGCGCAGCGGCGCGCGGATGCCGAGCAGCAGGTGCGCTTCTTCGGGCGCGGCACGGGCGCGCGCGCGAGCATCCTGCGCATCCCCGGCATCTATGCGGCCGACCGCGCGGGCGGCACGCCGCGCGAGCGCCTGCTCAAGGGCACGCCGGTGTTGCGCGCCGAGGACGACGTCTACACCAACCATATCCACGCGAACGACCTCGCGCGGGCGGTGGCCGCGGCCCTGTGGCGCGGCCGGCCCCAGCGCATCTACAACGCGAGCGACGACAGCGAGCTGAAGATGGGCGACTACTTCGATCTCGCCGCCGACCTGTACGG
>JAEZEB010000205.1 GCA_023438115.1 Pseudomonadota bacterium
GCATGAAGAGATCACCACGCGCCTCAGGTACCTGTGCGACGTGGGCATCGGCTACCTCACGCTCGACCGGCAGAGCCGCACGCTCTCCGGGGGCGAGGTGCAGCGCATCAACCTGACCACGGCGCTAGGCACCTCGCTGGTGAACACGCTGTTCGTGCTGGACGAGCCCAGCATCGGGCTGCATCCGCGCGACATGAACCGCATCGTGCAGGCGATGCACCGCCTGCGCGACGCCGGCAACACGCTGGTGGTGGTGGAGCACGACCCCGCGGTGATGGTGTCGGCCGACCGCGTGATCGACATGGGCCCCGGCCCCGGCGAGAAGGGCGGGCAGATCGTCTTCGACGGCACGGTGGCGCAGCTGCGCGAAGCCGACACGCTGACCGGCGCCTACCTGGGCGCGCGCAAGCACGTGGGCATGGGCTTCAAGCGCGCGGTGACCGAGAACACCCCGCGGCTGGTGCTGGAGGGCGCGCGCGAGCACAACCTGCAGAACCTGTCGATGGAGTTCCCGCTGCAGCGCCTGGTGGTGGTCACCGGCGTCTCCGGCTCGGGCAAGTCCTCCCTGGTGCAGGACATCCTGGCGCCCGGCCTGCTGCGCCACTTCGGCCGCGCCACCGAAACGCCGGGCGCGCACGACCGCCTGCTGGGCGCGGACCATCTCTCCGACGTGGTGTTCGTCGACCAGTCGCCGATCGGCAAGACGGCGCGCTCCAACCCGGTGAGCTATGTCGGCGCCTGGGACAGCCTCCGCGAGATCTTCGCCAACGCACCGGTCTCGAAGCAGCGCGGCTACACGGCCGCGAAGTTCAGCTTCAACTCCGGCGATGGCCGCTGCCCCACCTGCGGCGGCTCCGGCTACGAGCACGTGGAGATGCAGTTCCTCTCCGACGTCTACCTGCGCTGCCCCGATTGCGACGGCAAGCGCTACCGGCCGGAGATCCTGGAGATCGTCATCGAGCGGAAGTCGGAGACCGGTGTGCGCCACCTGAACGTGGCGGACGTGCTGGACCTGACCGTGAGCGAGGCGGCCGCGCTGTTCGCCAACGACCGCGACGTGATCCGCTCATTGCAGCCGATCGTCGACGTCGGCCTGGAGTACGTGAAGCTGGGGCAGCCGGTGCCCACGCTGTCCGGCGGCGAGTCGCAGCGCCTGAAGCTCGCCGGCTTCCTGGCCGAGGCCGCGCGCTCGGCGACGCAGAGCCGCCAGGGCGTGGCGAAGAAGGGCACGCTGTTCCTCTTCGACGAGCCCACGACGGGCCTGCACTTCGACGACATCGCCAAGCTGATGCGGGCGCTGCGCAAGCTGCTCGAAGGCGGCAACTCGCTGATCGTGATCGAGCACAACCTCGACGTGATCCGCGCGGCCGACTGGCTGGTGGACCTCGGTCCCGAAGGCGGCGACGGCGGCGGCCTGCTGGTGGCCGAAGGGCCGCCGGAGGAAGTGAAGCTGCACCCCACATCGCACACGGCGAGGGCGCTGCGGGAATACGACGGCACGCTGGGAAGCGTCGCGGCCGAAGCCCGGCCGAAATTGGAATCTGACCCCAATTCGGGTGCGTACCTGGGCCAGCGGCCGAACGCCATCCAGATCGTCAACGCCAAGGAACACAACCTCAAGAACCTCAGCGTCGACATCCCGCACAACAAGTTCAGCGTGATCACCGGCGTGTCGGGCTCGGGCAAGTCCACGCTGGCCTTCGACATCCTGTTCAACGAGGGGCAGCGGCGCTACCTCGAGTCGCTGAACGCCTATGCGCGATCGATCGTGCAGCCGGCGGGGCGGCCGGAAGTGGACGCGGTGTACGGCATCCCGCCGACGGTGGCCATTGAGCAGCGCCTCTCGCGCGGCGGCCGCAAGTCCACGGTGGGCACCACCACCGAGGTGTGGCACTTCCTGCGCCTGCTGTACGTCAAGCTGGGCGTGCAGCACTGCGTGAACGACGGCGCCGAGGTGCGGCCGCAGACGCCGGACAGCATCGTCGCGCAGATCATGAAGCGCTACCGCGGCCAGCATATCGGCCTGCTCGCGCCGCTGGTGATCAACCGCAAGGGCGTCTACACCGAGCTCGCCGACTGGGCCCGGCCGCGCGGCTACACGCACCTGCGCGTGGACGGCAACTTCCTGCCGACCACCAACTTCCCGCGCATCGACCGCTTCAAGGAGCACACCATCGAGCTGCCGGTGTGCGACCTCGACGTCACGCCCGCCAACGAGGCGCTGCTGCGCGAGAAGCTCGCCGTGGCGCTGGAGCACGGCAAGGGCATCGTGCACGTGCTGGCGCCGCTGGACGGCCTGCGCGCCGCCTTCAGCAGCGGCAGGCACGACGGCATCGGCAAGCTGGAGGTGTTCTCCACGCTGCGCGCTTGCCCCGTGTGCAGCACGAGCTATCCGGAGCTCGACCCGCGCCTGTTCTCGTACAACAGCAAGCACGGCTGGTGCCCCGATTGCGTGGGCACGGGCGTGAAGCTCACGCGCGAGCAGCGCAAGGCGCTGGACGACACGCTCGTGGCGGCGGAAGAGCGCGGGCGCGAGCAGACCTTCGCCGAGGCCGACGTCGAGGACGTGTCCGACGAGGCCTGTCCCACCTGCCAGGGCACGCGCCTGAATGCGCAGGCGCGCGCGGTCCGCTTCGACAAGACCGGCATCGCCGACATCGCGGCGCTGTCGGTGCGCGACGTGCGCCGCTGGGTCGAGAGCCTGCACGTGCGCGGCGTGCTCACGGCGCGCGAGCAGGGCATCGCGCGCGACCTGCTGCCGGAGATCCAGTCGAGGCTGGAATTCCTGGAGGAGGTGGGCCTCGGCTACCTGACGCTGGACCGGGGCGCGCCCACGCTCTCGGGCGGCGAGGCGCAGCGCATCCGCCTGGCCGCGCAGCTCGGCTCCAACCTGCAGGGCGTGTGCTACGTGCTGGACGAACCCACCATCGGCCTGCATGCGCGCGACAACCAGATCCTGCTGGACGCACTGCACAAGCTGGGCGACAAGGGCAACACGCTGGTGGTGGTGGAGCACGACGAGGACACCATCCGCCGCGCCGACCACATCATCGACATCGGCCCCAGCGCCGGCAAGCGCGGGGGGCGCGTGATCGCGCAGGGCACGGCCGACGAGGTGACGCAGGCGCAGGAGTCCCTGACGGGTCGCTACCTGCTGCATGCGATGAAGCATCCGCTGAAGCCGCGTCGCGCGATCGAATCGATGCAGGGCCGCGAGCCGATCGGCATCCCGGTGGCCGAGACGCCGGCGCCGGTGGCCAAGGGCCGAAAGCCCAAGTCGCTGCTGGTGCGCATGGCCGAGGCCGCGGCGGCGCCCGCGGCGGACCACACGGGCGCGGCGACCCAGTTCCTGCGGCTGCAGGGCGCGGACCTGCACAACCTGGACGACGTGGATGTCGACGTGCCGCTGCGCCGGCTGGTCGTGGTGACGGGCGTCTCGGGCTCGGGCAAGTCCACGCTGGCGCGCGACGTGCTGCTGCACAACGTGCAGATGGTCGTGCAGCAGCGTTCGACCAAGGCCGGCCGTGATGCGGATGCGGCGGGCAAGCGCCCGAAGTGGGTGGGCTGCAAGTCGCTGGCCGGCTACCAGTCCATCGATCGCGTGCTGGAAGTGGACCAGACGCCGATCGGCAAGACGCCGCGTTCCTGCCCCGCGACCTACATCGGCTTCTGGGACACGATCCGCAAGCTGTTCGCCGACACGCTGGAGGCGCGCGCCCGCGGCTACGCGCCGGGCCGCGTCTCCTTCAAAACCGGCGAGGGCCGCTGTCCGCTGTGCGAGGGGCAGGGCATGCGCACCATCGCCATGAGCTTCCTGCCGGACGTGAAGGTGCCCTGCGAGGCCTGCCACGGCATGCGCTTCAACGCGGAGACGCTGGCCGTCACCTGGCGCGGCAAGAACATCGGCGACGTGCTGCAGATGGAGGTGGACGAGGCCGTGGAGTTCTTCGCCTCCATGCCCAACATCAGCCATCCGCTGCAGCTGCTGCGCGACGTGGGCCTGGGCTATCTCACGCTGGGGCAGCCGTCACCCACGTTGTCGGGCGGCGAGGCGCAGCGCATCAAGCTGGTGACGGAGCTGTCCAAGGTGCGCGACGACATCACGCGCCGCGGCCAGAAGGCGCCGCACACGCTGTACGTGCTGGACGAACCCACCGTGGGCCTGCACATGGCCGACGTGGAGAAGCTGATCCGCGTGCTGCACCGGCTGGTGGACGGCGGCCACAGCGTGGTGGTGATCGAGCACGACCTCGACGTCATCGCCGAGGCCGACTGGATCATCGACCTGGGGCCGGACGGCGGGACGGCCGGCGGCAAGGTCGTCGCCGCGGCGCCGCCGGAGGAAGTGGTGGCGCGGGGAACCCACACCGGCAAGGTGCTGGCGCCCGTCCTTGCCCGAACCTGACGGGGCGCGCCGCGGGCGACGAGTAGTTCACGGACTGAAGCATGCATCGGGGGTTTTCCCCTGATCCGCTTTAGGCAAACGGCTTATGGTCACCTTGGGCCGATCGTTCAGCCGATGAACGATGGCGTTGGGAGAAGGACCATGAAGCAACGGATCGCCGCCCTGGCACTGGCCGTGGCATCGGCCGCCGGCTGGGCGGGGGACGCGGGCGTGACCGCCACGGAAATCCGCGTCGGCACGTCGGCGGTGCTGAGCGGGCCGCTGGGCTCGCAGACGCGTGAGTACATCGTCGGCTCGCAGCTCCATTTCGATGCCGTGAACGCGCAGGGCGGGGTGCACGGGCGCCGCATCGCCTACCAGCCGCTCGACGACGGCTTCGACGTGAAGCGGGCGGTGGAGAACACGCGCAAGCTGATCGAGGAGGACAAGGTCTTCGTCGTCTACAACAACACCGGCACGGCGCAGGTCGCCGCCATCCTGCCGCTGCTGGAGGCCACGCGCACCATCGGCTTCGGCCCGGTCACCGGCGCCACCTCGCTGCGCAGCCAGTACAACCGCTACCTGTTCCACGTGCGCGCCAGCTACGCCAACGAGGCGCGCATGATCGTGTCGCAGCTGAAGAACGTCGGCATCAGCAACGTGGTCGCCTTCTACCAGGACGACCCGCTGGGCAAGACGCTCCTGCAGGAGATCCGCGCCGCGGCGGAGCACGAGCAGATGAAGCTGTCGGCCGAAGTGAAGGTCGACCCGAAGCAGCCGGACTTACAGGCCGCGGCGAAGCAGGCGGATGCCCTGCGGCCGCAGGCGGTGATCATGGCCACGGCCGGCACCACCTTCCCGTCGTTCGTCAAGGCGCTGCGCGAGACCCGCAGCCGCCCGAGCTTCTATGGCTTCTCCATCGCCAGCGTCGACCTGCTGGCCAAGGAACTCGGCCCCGGCGCGCGCGGGATCATCCTGGCGCAGATCATGCCGTCGATGCGCAACACCTCCATCCCCGTGGTGCGCGACTTCCTGCGGCTGATGGGCGAGAAGATGCCCGGCACCAAGCCCACGCCCAGCCAGCTGGAGGGCTTCGTGCACGCGACGCTGCTGGTCGAAGGCCTGCGCCGCGCGGGGCGCAACCTCGGCACCGAGTCCTTCATCCAGGCGATGGAGAGCTCCGGCGAGATCGCGCTCGGGCGCTTCAAGGTGCAGTACACGCCGCAGTCGCACAACGGCTCCTCCACGGTGGAGCTCGCGATCATCGACGAGACCGGCCAGCTGCGGTACTGAGGGCGCGCCGGCGGCGGCCGTTACGATGCGCCGATGCAGGTCTTCTACAACGCGCACCACGCCCTCCACCGCGGCCGCCACGAGATGTTCCGCGGCGAGCTGGTGCCCTGCTTCGAGGTGCCGGACCGCGCGGACTTCGTGCTGCGCGAGCTGCAGGCGCGCGGCCTCGGCGCGGTCGCTTCCGCCCCGGAGGTGGACGTCGCCGTGCTGGCGCGCGTGCACGCGGCGCGCTACCTCGACTTCCTCTCCACCGCCTGGGACGAGTGGGTCGCGCTCGACCCGCGCAATGCCCAGCGCGACGCGCTGCCTTCCTACTGGCCGATCCGCACCTTCCGCGCCGACGTGCTGCCGGCGAGCTTCCCGGCGCGCATGGGGCTGTTCTCGTTCGATGCCGGCTCGCCGATCACCGCCGGCACCTGGCAGGCGGCGCGGCAGGGCGGCGCCTGTGCGGCCGCCGCGGCGCAGGCGCTGCTGCAAGG
>JAEZEB010000258.1 GCA_023438115.1 Pseudomonadota bacterium
GGAAGGCGGCGGCGAGCAGCGACAGGCAGGCCAGGCGCGCCGGGAGACGGGAAACGTTCATGTGAAAAGGAAGCGATCGGATACCCGGGCCGGCTTCCCCGCCGGCTGTGGGCGACAAGGCCGCGCAAGCGCGGCCACCTCGTTGGCCGGTATCCGGGCTGGCGGAATCGCTTCGTTCGGCCTTCCCAGCGCCGGGGGCGCCAGTGGCGAGGTGACGAAGGGGCGCCGGGTGGCGCCATCCGCTTACCGTTGCGGGGGCAGCGCAGGTTGGCTTTCGCTGCCGCGCACGCTGCCTGTGCATCGTGCGGGCGGCCGGGCTCCCTGCTTCCCGTTGAACTGCGGCATGCGAACCACACCGCGAGCACCAACGCGGCGATTTTAGGTGCAATCGCGGGGCGCAACCCTACAATCTTTCCCACCCATGGCCAGTGCAACCCAGGTCGAACAGATTGCCGAACGCGTCGAGCGCCTGCTCGTGCGCTACGAGGAGCTGCAGCGCACCAACGCGCTGCTCGCGGAGCAGGTGGAACTGCTCACGCAGGAACGCGACTCCCTGCGTTCGCGCCTGTCCGCCGCCCGCGCGCGCGTCGACGCGCTGCTGGAGCGCCTGCCCGACCTGAACACGCCCGCATGAAGCAGCTCGAAGTGCAGATCATGGGCCAGAGCTACCTGCTCGGATGCCCGGAAGGCGGCGAGCAGCGCCTGCTGGAAGCCGTGGAGAAGGTCGACACCGCGATGTGCCGCATCCGCGACGCGGGCAAGGTCAAGGCGCGCGACCGCATCGCCGTGCTGGCGGCGCTGAACCTCGCCTTCGACACGCCGGCGCGCCCGCCCGCGCAGCCGCTGCACGCAAACGGCTTCGCGAGCGGCGACGCCACGCTCACCGGCATGCGCAACCTCGCCGAGGACGTGCGCATCGCGCAGCTGATGGTGCGCCTGGACCAGGCGCTCGGCGACGACGGCCGCCTGCTCTGAAGGGCCGCCACGGCTGGGCTTTGCGCCCGCGCAAGGAAGCCCGGAATGTTTGCATGGCTTCACATTCCGATTTGCACCACGCGCCGGTTTTGGGCCCTAGAATGAACCCGTCTGCAGTGCGTATCGGGCTTTATATTTCCTTGAACCAATGCTCATTGAGCAAGGGCTTGGAACATCGCCCGGCGGGCGTGAACGTCTCGCGTCAGATGATCCCAACGCCGAAGCTGACCTCGCCCACCTGAACTCCGGTTCAGGATGCGGTCCGGTGCCACGGCAGACACCAATTTATCACCCGGAAAAGTCGCAAGCGACTTTTCCGGGTGGCTTAGTCAGAGTGAAGAAGCCGGGCCAAGCCCGGCTTCTTCACTTGGGGGACGTCTCTGCATGTTATTCCGAGACGTCCACGGGCCGCTGCGCGGAGAGGGGCACGGTGTTTGCGACAATGCCGGGCTTGCATCCCCCTCAGAACAACGAATGTCGCTGCTGGACCCGCTCCTGATCCTCGAACTCGCCGCCATCGGCACCGGCACGGGTTTTCTCGCGGGGCTGCTGGGGATCGGCGGAGGGATGATCATGGTGCCCTTCGTGACGATGATCCTCGCGCACAAGGGCTATCCGTCCGACTACACGGTGAAGATGGCCGTGGCCACCTCGCTGGCGACGATCATGTTCACCTCGATGTCCTCGGTGCGCGCGCACCACAAGCGCGGCGCGGTGCTGTGGCCGGTGGTGAAGGTGCTGGCGCCGGGCATCCTGGTCGGGGCCCTGGTCGGCGCGCAGATCGCGCACGCCCTGCCGGGGCGCATGCTGGGCATCCTGTTCGCCGTGTTCGTCGCCTTCTCGGCCACGCAGATGTTCCTGGACCGCAAGCCCAAGCCGAGCCGCACGCTGCCCGGACGGGCCGCGACTTTCGGCGTCGGCAACGCGATCGGCCTGCTGTCCTCGCTGGTGGGCGCGGGCGGCGCCTTCATCTCCGTGCCCTTCATGACCTGGTGCAACATCCGCATCCATGACGCGGTGGGCACGTCGTCGGCGCTCGGATTCCCCATCGCGCTGGCGGGCACGATCGGCTACATCTACGCCGGCATCGGGCTGCCGCAGATGCCGCCCGGCTCGGTGGGCTACCTCTACCTGCCCGGCCTGGTGATCATCTCCGCCGCCAGCATGCTGATGGCGCCGGTGGGCGCGCGCACCGCGCACCGCATGGACATCCGGCCGCTGAAGAAAGTCTTCGCCTGCGTTCTCTACGCGCTGGCGGCCTATTTCCTCCTCCGCGACTGAAAGGCGCCCCATGGCACGCATCGCTTTCATCGGACAACAGGAATTCGGCAAGGCGGTGCTGGACGCCTTCGTCGCCCGCGGCGACAGCATCGCCGGCGTGTTCTGCGGCCCCGACAAGCCCGGCGCGAAGCCCGACGCGCTGAAGGCCGACGCGCTCGCGCGCGGCCTGCCGGTGTTCTCCTTCGCCAGCCTGCGCAGCCCCGAGGCTGAAGCGGCGATGCGCTCGCTCGATGCCGACATCGGCATCATGGCCTACGTGCTGCAGTTCGCGCCGCAGTCCTTCGTGAACATCCCGAAGCACGGCACGATCCAGTACCACCCTTCCCTGCTGCCGCTGCACCGCGGGCCTTCGTCCATCAGCTGGCCGATCGCGCTGGGCCGCGAGGAGACCGGCATCACGATCTTCCGTCCCACCGACGGCCTCGACGAGGGCCCCGTGATCCTGCAGAAGCGCGTGGCGATCGGCCCCGACGACACGCTGGGCGAGGTCTACTTCGACAAGCTGTTCCCGCTGGGCGTGGCCGCGCTGCTGGAGGCGGCGGACCTGGTGATGGCCGGCCGCCACGAGGAGAAGGCGCAGGACGAATCGCGCGCCACCTACGAAGGCTGGATGCACGACGAGGAGTGCGAGATCCACTGGCCCGGCCACGTGGACACCATCTATAACCTGATCCGCGCCTGCAACCCGGCGCCGGGCGCCTGGATGATGCTGGCGGGGCGCAAGGTGCGCGTGTACGACTGCCGCAAGCACGTGGTGGGCCGCTTCGTCTCGCGCGGCCACCGGCCCGGCGACGTGGCCGGCGTGACCGACAGCTCCATCGTGATCTGGGCCCAGGGCGGCCTGATCGAGATCCTGCGCCTGCGTCCCGAGGGCGGCCCGAAGATGGCTGCGGGCGAGTTCGCGCGCCAGCAGGGACTGCCTATCTCGACCGAGTGGCAGTCCTGGGCGCGGCCGCGGCGCGCCTAGGCTTCGCGGGCGCGAGGCCCACGCTCGACATCCCGAGCGCCTGGTCCACGAGGCCGGCGCCGTCCTGCAGCAGGAAGGCCTTGAAGGCCTGCGCCACCGGCGGCAGCCGCTTGCCGTGCCGGTGCACGACGTACCAGTTCAGCATCAGCGGGAAGCCCTGCACGTCCAGCACCACCAGGCTGCCGCCCTGCAGTTCGCGGCTGACCGTGTGCGCGGACAGGAAACTCACGCCCATGCCGGCCATCACGGCCTGCTTGATGGTCTCGGTGCTGCGGATCTCCATGCCCACGTTCAGCGCCGCCATGTGCTCGCCGAAGGCCTGCGCCATGGAGTTCCAGGTGTCGCTGCCTTTCTCGCGCACGACGAAGGGCTCGCGCACGATGCGGGCCATCGGGATGCGGCCGGCGCGCGCGAGCGGGTGCGTGGGCGCGGCGACGATCACGTAAGGGTGCGGCGCGAAGGGCTCGGCCACGGTGTCGTCGTCGCCCGGCGGGCGCACCATCACCGCGAGGTCGGTCACGTTCTCCTTCAGCTGCGCGAGCAGCTCCTCGCGGTTGCACACCCCGAAGTTGAGCGACACGCCCGCGTGGCGCTGCGCGAACGCCACCAGCAGGCGCGGGAAGAAGTAGTCGCCGGCGCTGATCACCGAAACGTTCAGGCGGCCGCCGGAGACGCCCTTGAACTGCGCCATCACCTCCTCGGCTTCCTGGAACTTCTGGATGATCTCGCGGCTGCATTGCAGCATCTGCGCGCCCGCCGGCGTGAGGTGGATCTTCTTGCCCAGCTGCTCGAACAGCGGCAGGCCCGCGTGGTCCTCGAGCTTGCGCACCTGCGTGGAGACGGCAGGCTGCGTGAGGTGCAGCTCGTCGGCCGCACGCGAGAAGCTCCGGTGGCGCGCGACCGCCTCGAAGACCTTCAGCTGGCGCAGGGTGGCGTGTTTCATGGTGGCCGCATCATAAGCACGAGTGAATGCAAACAATCAAATACTTTCACTGTCTTTTATCGATGGTGCTACCTAGAGTGGGTGCATCGGACCACTTCCCAGGAGAGCTTCCATGCGACAGAACACCGCCGCCGTCCAAGCCCATCCGTACGACGCCGCCTTCGAGCTGGACCTCAGCCAGCAGTGGGACGCCTCCACCTACGGCACCGGCCGCGAGGGCCTGCGCGCCTGCCTGGAGAAGGAACATCCGCACCTGCTGCGCGCCTACGACGCCGAGTTCCTCGTGAACGCGGTGGAGTCCAGCCGCTCGCGCACCGGCAGCGTGCGGTGAAGGTCGCCATCGTCGGGGCCGGCGCCATCGGTGGCCTCGTCGGTGCGAAGCTGGCGCTCGCGGGCGAGGAAGTCACCTTCATCGTCCGCGGCAGGAACCGGGAGGCGATCCGCGCCGAAGGCGTGAAGCTCATCCTGGCCGATGGCACCGCGCAGCGGGCCACCGGCGTGCGCGCCACCGACGACACCGCCGAGGCCGGACCGCAGGACGTGGTGGTCCTCGCCGTCAAGGCGCACCAGTTGCCGGAGGTCGCGCCGCGCCTGGCGCCGCTCTACGCGCCGCACACCTGCGTGGTCACCATGCAGAACGGCGTGCCCTTCTGGTATTTCCACGGCCACGGCGGCGCGCTCGCGGGCACGCAGCTGCGCAGCGTGGATCCGCACGGCGACCTCGCGCGCTGGATCCCGCCGGAGCGCGTGATCGGCTGCGTGGTCTATCCCGCCTCCGAACTCACCGCACCCGGCGTGGTGCGGCACATCGAGGGCGATCGCTTTCCTCTCGGGGAACCGGACGGCAGCAGCACCGAACGCGTGGAGCGCGTCGCGCGGATGTTCACGAACGCGGGCTTCAAGGCGCCGGTGTTGGAAGACATCCGCTCGGAGCTCTGGCTGAAGCTGTGGGGCAACCTCACCTTCAACCCGATCAGCGCCCTCGCGCACGCCACGCTCGAAGACATCTGCCGCTTCCCGCTCTCGCGCGAGCTCGCAGCCGACATGATGCGCGAAGCGGCGGAGGTCGCGGGCCGTCTCGGTGTTTCATTCCGTGT
This sequence comes from Pseudomonadota bacterium, assembly GCA_023438115.1. Lineage (GTDB taxonomy): Bacteria > Pseudomonadota > Gammaproteobacteria > Burkholderiales > Burkholderiaceae_C > Ramlibacter. Next base: position 5,264 of record JAEZEB010000258.1, read on the forward strand.
CTCGGTGGACAAGCGCATCGCCGGCGCCGAGAAGGTGGGGCGCCACAAGACATCGATGCTGCAGGACATCGAGGCCGGGCGCGCGCCGGAGATCGACGCGCTGGTGGGCGCGGTGATCGAGCTCGGTCGCCTGGTGCAGGTGCCCACGCCGCACATCTCGACGGTGTATGCGCTGGTGCGCCTGCTCGCGCACACCATGGAGCAGGAGCGCGCGCACGTGCGCCTGCGCGCGCTTGCGGCGTGACCCCGGACAAACCCTAGAAGGGCTTGGCGATTTCCGCAAACTTGACCGCAGTCAAGAGAAATCGCGGGGCTCTGGCGGGACCATCCGCCCGCGGTCTCGCGATGAATGTCATCACGGACAGATGGCACGGGCGAGGCAATCCACGCAGGAGACAAACGCCATGAAACAAGCCACTTTCAAGACCCGGGTGACCGTCGCAGCGACGGCCCTCCTCGCCTCGGCCGCGATGTTCGCGGCGCCCGCAGCGCAGGCTGCGTGGGAACCGACGAAGCCCGTCGAATTCGTCGTCCCCGCCGGCACCGGCGGCGGCGCCGACCAGATGGCGCGCCTGATCCAGGGCATCGTCGTCAAGCACAACCTGATGAAGGAACCGCTCGTGGTGGTCAACCGCTCCGGCGGCGCCGGCGCGGAAGGCTTCCTGGACGTGAAGAACTCCAAGGGCGATCCGCACAAGCTGGTGATCACGCTCTCGAACCTGTTCACCACGCCGCTCGCCACGGGCGTGCCCTTCAACTGGCGCGACATGACGCCGGTGTCGATGATGGCGCTCGACAACTTCGTGCTGTGGGTCAACGCCGAGAAGCCGTACAAGAGCGCGAAGGAATACTTCGACGCCGTGAAGGCCGCCGGCCCGAGCAAGATGAAGATGGGCGGCACGGGTTCCAAGCAGGAGGACCAGATCCTCACCGTCGGCGTCGAGAAGGCCACCGGCACCAAGTTCATCTACGTGCCCTTCAAGGGCGGCGGCGAGGTCGCGGTGCAGCTGGTCGGCGGCCACGTCGACTCCACCGTCAACAACCCGGCCGAGGCGGTGGCGCAGTGGCGTGCCGGCAAGCTGCGCGCGCTGTGCGTGTTCGACGACGACCGCATGCCCTACAAGACCAAGATCACCGAAACGCAGTCCTGGGGCGACGTGCCGACCTGCAAGGAAGCGGGCGTGCCCACGGAGTACACCATGCTGCGCGGCATCTTCATGGCGCCGGGCGTCACGAAGGAGCAGACCGCGTACTACCTGGAACTCCTGAAGAAGGTGCGCGAGACGCCCGAGTGGAAGGAGTACATGGAGAAAGGCGCGTTCAACCAGACCGCCATGGACGGCGAGAAGTTCAACCAGTGGCTGGGCGCCGCCGAACAGAAGCATCGCGAACTGATGAAGGAAGCCGGCTTCCTCGCGAAGTAAGGCCCCGCGCACGCCCTCCTTGCACGGGGGCGTGCCGCATCCATCCCCGACAGACGCATGCCGGCAGTCACGGCAGGAGACAAGCGCATGGATTCCCCCCAGCACGCGGCGAGCACCGAACCCGAACGCACCGGCGTTCCCACCTTCGTGGTCGAGGCGGCCGTCGCCGTCCTCGTCATCCTCTTCGGGCTGCTCGTGCTGATCGGCAGCCGCAACCTCGGCTCGGGCTGGACCACCGACGGTCCCGGCGCCGGCTACTTCCCCTTCTACATCGGCCTGATCACCGTCATCTCCGGCGCGGGCACGCTGTACCAGGCGCTCCTGGGCAAGAAGCGCAACACGGAGATCTTCGTCGACGGCGAGCAGATCCGCCGCGTGCTGTCGGTCCTGCTGCCGGCCGCGGTCTTCGTGCTGGCGATCCAGCTGTTCGGCATCTACGTGGCCTCGGCAGTCTACATCGCCGGCTTCATGATCGTCCTCGGCAAGTTCGGCAAGGGGAAGTCCATCGCCCTGGGCGTGGCGATCGCCGCCTTCTTCTTCCTCATGTTCGAGGTCTGGTTCAAGATCCCGCTGCACAAGGGCATGCTGAACCCGCTCGCCTTCCTGGGCTACTGAGCCTCCCCGCGACCCGAATCCCCCCACGAGTGCCATGACCGAAATCAGCGCCCTGTTCCACGGCTTCGCCGTCGTCCTGACGCCGATGAACCTGCTCCTCATGTTCGTCGGCATCACCCTCGGTGTCCTCATCGGCGTGCTGCCCGGCCTGGGCGGCGCCAACGGCATCGCCATCCTGCTGCCGCTCACCTTCACGATGTCGCCCACCTCGGCGATCATCATGCTGTCCTGCATCTACTGGGGCGCGCTGTTCGGCGGCGCCATCACCTCGGTGCTGTTCAACATTCCCGGCGAGCCCTGGTCGGTGGCAACCACCTTCGACGGCTACCCGATGGCGCAGCAGGGCCACGCGGGGCAGGCGCTGACGGCGGCCTTCACGTCCTCCTTCATCGGCGCCTTCGTCGCGGTGGTGATGATCACCTTCCTCGCGCCGCTGGTGGCCAAGTTCGCGCTGCAGTTCGGCCCGCCCGAGTTCTTCGCGGTGTACCTGCTCACCTTCTGCAGCTTCGTGGGCATGGGCAAGGGCTCGACCTTCAAGATCCTCGGTTCCATGGCGATCGGCTTCGCGCTGGCGGCCGTCGGCATGGACACCGTCACCGGCCAGCTGCGCCTCACCTTCGGCTTCGAGGAGCTGATGCGCGGCTTCGACTTCCTGATCGCCGTGATCGGCCTGTTCGGCATCGGCGAGATCCTGCTGTCGATGGAGGAAGGCCTGGCCTTCTCCGGCAAGAGCGCCAAGATCAGCTCGCGCGTCGTGCTCGAGACCTGGAAGGAGCTGCCGAAGTACTGGCTGACGTCCGTGCGCAGCTCCATCGTGGGCATGTGGATGGGCATCACCCCCGGCGGCGCGACGCCGGCGTCCTTCATGAGCTACGGCCTGGCCAAGAAGATGTCGCGCGACGGCTCCCGCTTCGGCACCGGCCACATCGAGGGCGTGGTGGCGCCCGAGACCGCGGCGCACGCCGCCGGCACCAGCGCGCTGCTGCCGATGCTGGCCCTGGGCATCCCGGGCTCGCCGACGGCGGCCGTGCTGCTGGGCGGCCTGCTGATCTGGGGCCTGCAGCCCGGTCCGCTGCTGTTCGTGGAGCAGAAGGACTTCGTGTGGGGACTGATCGCCTCCATGTACCTGGGCAACCTGGCCGGCCTGATCGTGGTGCTGACCACGGTTCCGCTGTTCGCCTCGATCCTGCGCATCCCCTTCTCGATCATCGCGCCCATCATCATCGTGATCTGCGCCATCGGCGCCTACACGGTGCACAACGCGATGTTCGACATCTGGCTGATGCTGCTGTTCGGCGTGATGGGCTACGTGTTCAAGAAGCTTGATTACCCGCTCGCGCCGCTGGTGCTGGCGCTGGTGCTGGGCGACAAGGCGGAGGACTCCTTCCGCCAGGCCATGCTGCTGTCGCAGGGCGAGCTGTCGATCATGGTCTCGAACCCGCTGGTGGGGTCCATCACCGGCCTGGCGCTGCTGATGCTGTTCTGGCCGCTGCTGTCGAAGCTCATGCGCAAGCTGCGGCCCGCCAAGCCGCCGTCCTTCGCGGCCGAACAGCCGGTGGATTGAGGAGGAGCCCCGCATGCCCGTGATCGCCCTCACCCAGGAAATGGGCTCGCTCGCCAAGGACGTCGCGCTGCGCGTGGCGGAGCTCGGCAAGCTCAACGTGATGCGCAACGAGGTGGTGGAGAACGTGGCCGGCCGCATGCAGGTGCCCGCCAGCCTGATCCGCCGCCTGCGCGAAGGCAAGGCGGGCCTGGTGGAGCGGCTTTCCACCGACAAGCAGCAGGTGGCGCTGTTCACCGCGGAGGAAGTGTTCGCCCAGGCCGAGCGCGGCAACGTGGTGCTGCGCGGCTGGGGCGCCACGTGCCTGCTGCGGCCCGTGCGCCACGTGGTGCGCGTGCGCGTCACGCGGCCTTTCCCGCAGCGCGTCGCCTGGCTGATGGAGCACCTGGGCACCGACGACCGCGACGCGGCGGAGAACGAGCTTCGCCGCAGCGACGCGGCGCACGTGGCGCGCATGAACGCGCAGTTCGGCGTGAGCTGGGGCGATCCCCTGCTCTACGACATGGTGCTGAACACGGACCGGATCTCGGTGGACGGCTGCGCGGAGCAGATCCTGCAGCTGGCCGGCCGCGCCGAGTTCCAGGAGACCGCCGAATCGCGCGGCATCCTCGCCGGCCTGGCGCTGTCGGCGCGCGTGCGCGCGGCGCTGAAGGCGAACGAGGCCACGCAGAACGTCGACGTGCAGGTCGATGCGCGCGAAGGCCGCGTCACGCTCAGCGGCATCGTCGTCAACGAGAAGGAGAAGTCGGAGACCGAGCGCGTGGCGCGCACGGTCGCGGGGGTGGACAAGGTGGAGAACCAGCTGCACCTGATGAAGGTGACGCGGAAGTTCACGCATTCGAAGACTTGAGGCAGGCTGGAGGCATTCCCCTGCCCTTGTCATTGCGGGCTCGACCCGCAATCCAGGCGGCGCCTGAACCACCGCGGCATGGATCCCGGGTCAAGCCCGGGATGACAAGGTCGGTAGGGAGGGCAAGGTCGGCTAGATCTTCCCGCGCTGCTTCAACCGGCTCAAGGTTTCGGCGGACAGGTTCAGGTACGAAGCCAGTTCCTTCTTCGGGATCCGCTCCGCGAGTTCCGGATGCTTGCGCAGGAACCGCTTCACGCGCCCCGGCGCATCGAGCAGGTGCAGGGTGATGGTGTGCGCCATGATCTCGCTCATGTGGTGCATCACCTCGTACTCGAAAGCCTGCTTGAGGCCCGGGTGGCGCTCGATGAAGGCCACCCAGTCGCGCAGCGGCAGCTTGGCCACCCGGGCGCGCGTCACGCAGACGATGCTGTACGGCGCCGGGGTGCCGAGCCGCCACGCCGCATAGCTCGTCTCCATCTGCCCTTCGTCGGCGAAGCGCAGGATCATCTCCTTCGCCTCCTGGTTGGCCACCACGCGCTTGAGGATGCCTTCGAGGATGAAGTACTGCTCCATCTCGTGCACCCCCTGGTTGAGGAGCGCCTCGCCCTTCTGGCAATCCACCACCACCAGCAGGGGTTCGAGCTCCGTGATCTGCGCCGCCGTCATGCCCTTGAGCACCAGGTTGTGCGCGAGCTGCACGCGGATGACGTTGCGTTCGGGATGTTTCTCGATCGACGACATGGTTCCGTGGTTTCGGGGATTCCCCGGGGGTCCGCCGCATTTTTCGAAACTTGACCGCAGTCAAGAGGGTTTCCTCAAGCCGGCTCCTACCATTCTCCCACTCTCAACCTGGACGAGATTGCACCATGACCACCGACACGCAGGACCGCGAAACGACCGACGGCTTCCACCTCGTCATCGATGCCCTGAAGCTGAATGACATCGACACGATCTTCGCGCTGCCCGGCATCCCGATCACCGACTTCCTGCGCATCTCGCAGGCCGAGGGACTGAAGGTGATCTCCTTCCGCCACGAGCAGCACGCCGGCAACGCCGCGGCGGCCGCCGGCTTCATCACGGGCAAGCCCGGCATCTGCTTCACGGTGTCCGCGCCCGGCTTCCTCAATGGCCTCACCGCGCTGGCCAACGCCACCACCAACTGCTTCCCGATGATCCTCGTGTCCGGCTCCAGCGAGCGCGAGGTCGTCGACCTGCAGCAGGGCGACTACGAGGAAATGGACCAGCTCGCCATCGCCAAGCCCCTGTGCAAGGCCGCCTTCCGCGTGCTGCATGCCGAGGACATCGGCGTCGGCATCGCGCGCGCCATCCGCGCGGCGGTCTCCGGCCGCCCCGGCGGCGTGTACCTCGACCTGCCCGCGAAGCTGTTCGCGCAGAGCATCCCCAGGGACGTCGGCCAGCGTTCGCTGATCAAGGTGGTCGATCCGGCGCCGAAGCAGATCCCCGCGACCGACGCCGTCGAGCGCGCGATGAACCTGCTCAAGGGCGCGAAGAAGCCGCTGATCATCCTGGGCAAGGGTGCCGCCTACGCGCAGGCCGACGCGGAGATCAAGGCCTTCATCGAGAAGACCGGCATCCCCTACCTGCCGATGTCCATGGCCAAGGGCCTGCTGCCCGACACGCATGCGCAGTCCGCCTCCGCCGCGCGCTCCTACGTGCTGGCCGAAGCCGACGTCGTGATGCTGGTGGGCGCGCGCCTGAACTGGCTGCTCTCGCACGGCAAGGGCAAGACCTGGGGCGCGGGCGACGCCAAGGCCTGGGGCAAGCAGCAGTTCATCCAGGTCGACATCTCGCCGACCGAGGCCGACAGCAACGTCGCCATCGCCGCGCCGGTGGTGGGCGACATCGGCTCCTGCATCTCCGCCTTCAACCAGGTGGTCGCCGGCGGGTGGAGCAAGCCGCCCGCGGACTGGACGGGAGCGATCGCCGAGCGCAAGGACAAGAACCTCACCAAGATGGCCGAGACGCTGGCGAAGGATCCTTCGCCGATGAACTTCCACAGCGCGCTCAACGTCATCCGCAACACGGTGAAGGAGAACCCGGACGCCTACCTGGTGAACGAAGGCGCCAACGCGCTGGACTTCGCCCGCTCCATCGTCGACATGTACGAGCCGCGCAAGCGCCTCGACGTCGGCACCTGGGGGATCATGGGCATCGGCATGGGCTTCGCCGTTGCAGCAGCCGCCGTCACGGGCAAGCAGGTGATCGCCGTCGAAGGCGACAGCGCCTTCGGCTTCAGCGGCATGGAGGTCGAGACCATCTGCCGCTACGACCTGCCGGTGTGCGTGGTGATCATGAACAACAACGGCATCTACAAGGGCACCGACGTCAATCCGCGCGGCGACGCGATGGCGCCCACGCAGTTCGTCAAGAACGCGCGCTACGAGCTGATGATGGAAGCGTTCGGCGGCGTGGGCGTGATGGTCAAGACCACGCAGGAGCTGAAGAAGGCGCTCGACGAGGCGGTGGCCTCGCGCAAGCCGACGCTGATCAACGCGATGATCGACGAGAGCGCCGGCACGGAGAGCGGGCGCATCACCTCGCTCAACCCGGCCGCGAAAAAGAAGGCGGCCTGACAAGACACCCGCGAACTTGTCATCGCGGGCTTGACCCGCCATCCAGACGGCGACCGATCAGGCGCTGCATGGACTCCGGGTCAAGCCCGGGATGACAAGCCGGGAAGGATTCCAAGACTCGAAAGGAAATCAAGCAATGGGCAAAGCACTCGACGGCGTCAAGATCCTCGACTTCACGCACGTGCAGTCCGGCCCCACCTGCACCCAGCTGCTGGCCTGGTTCGGCGCCGATGTGATCAAGGTGGAGAAGGCGGGCGAAGGCGACGCGACGCGCGGGCAACTGCGCGACATCGACGGCGTGGACAGCCTGTACTTCACCATGCTGAACCACAACAAGCGCTCCATCACCCTGGACACCAAGAGTCCCAAGGGCAAGGAAGTGCTGATCGAGCTGATCAAGCAGTGCGACGTGCTGGTGGAGAACTTCGCGCCGGGCGCGCTGGACCGCATGGGCTTCTCCTGGGAGCGCATCCAGCAGATCAACCCGCGCATGATCATGGCCTCGGTCAAGGGCTTCGGCCCCGGCCCGTACGAGGACTGCAAGGTCTACGAGAACGTCGCCCAGTGCGCGGGCGGCGCCGCCTCCACCACCGGCTTCGACGACGGCCCGCCGCTGGTGACCGGCGCGCAGATCGGCGACTCCGGCACCGGCCTGCACCTGGCCCTGGGCATCGTCACCGCGCTGTACCAGCGCGAGAAGACCGGCCGCGGCCAGAAGGTGCTGGCCGCCATGCAGGACGCCGTGCTGAACCTGTGCCGCGTGAAGCTGCGCGACCAGCAGCGCCTGGAGCGCCGCAAGGTGCTGGAGGAGTACCCGCAGTACCCCGACGAGGAGTTCGGCGACGCCGTGCCGCGCGCTGGCAACGCCTCGGGCGGCGGCCAGCCGGGCTGGATCCTGAAGTGCAAGGGCTGGCAGCACGATCCCAACGCCTACATCTACTTCATCACGCAGGCGCCGGTGTGGGCCTCGATCTGCAAGGTGATCGGCGAGGAAGGCTGGATCACCGACCCGAACTACGCCACCCCCAAGGCGCGCCTGCCGCACCTGAAGTCGATCTTCGCCCGCATCGAGGAGTGGACGAAGACCAAGACCAAGTTCGAGGCGATGGAGATCCTGAACAAGTACGACATCCCCTGCGGTCCCATCCTGTCGATGAAGGAGATCGCCGAGGAGCCCGCGCTGCGCGCCACCGGCACCGTCGTCGAAGTCGACCACCCGACCCGCGGCAAGTACCTGTCGGTCGGCAACCCGATCAAGCTGTCCGACAGCCCCACCGAGGTGAAGCGCTCTCCCCTGCTGGGCGAGCACACCGAGGAAGTGCTGGCACAGCTGGGCTACTCCCCCGACCAGATCGCCGAGCTGCGCGAGGCGAAGGTCATCTAAACCCCCATCCCCTTTCCCCTGGCTTACCCGGAGGCATCCATGGCCAACTTCCAAGGCGACAAGCAGAAGGTCCGCGCGATCCTGGACGCGGTGAAGAAGGAAAAGCGCGATTCGCTGACGGCCCCCGAAGGCAAGCAGATCTGCGACGCCTACGGCATCAACGTGCCCAAGGAGGCGGTGGTCTCCAGCGCCAAGGACGCCATGAGCACGGCGTCGTCCATGGGCTTCCCCGTGGTGATGAAGATCGTCTCGCCGGACATCCTGCACAAGACCGAGGCCGGCGGCGTGATCGTGGGCGTCAAGAGCGCCGACGACGCCGCCACGGCCTACGAGACGATCATCGCCAACGCCAGGAAGTACAAGGCGGACGCGAAGATCGTCGGCGTGCAGGTGCAGCAGATGATCAAGGGCGGCCAGGAAGTGATCGTGGGCGCCATGACCGATCCCAGCTTCGGCAAGCTGGTGGCCTTCGGCCTCGGCGGCGTGCTTGTCGAGGTGCTGAAGGACGTCACCTTCCGCCTGGCCCCGGCCACGCGCGAGGACGCCGCCAGCATGCTCGACGGCATCCAGGCCGCCGAAGTGCTCAAGGGCGTGCGCGGCGGCAAGCCGGTGAACCGCGAGGCGCTGCAGGACACCATCGTGCGCGTGTCGCAGCTGGTCTCGGACTTCCCCGAAATCTCGGAGATGGACCTGAACCCGGTCTTCGCTTCCGAGGACGGCGCCATCGCCGCCGACGTGCGGATCGTCGTCGATTTCGAGCAGAAGCCGGCGCGCTTCCGCCCGGACGAGAAGGACGTGGTCACGTCGATGAACCGCATCATGAAGCCCAAGGCGGTGGCCGTGATCGGCGCTTCCAACGAGGCCGGCAAGATCGGCAACTCGGTGATGAAGAACCTCATCAACGGCGGCTACCAGGGCACGATCTACCCGATCCACCCCAAGGAAGCCGAGATCATGGGGATCCAGGCTTACAAGAGCGTCAAGGACATCCCCGGCGAGATCGACACCGCGGTGTTCGCCATTCCCGCCAAGCTGGTGGCCGGCGCGCTGAAGGAGTGCGGCGAGAAGAAGATCGCCGGCGCGATCCTGATCCCCTCGGGCTTCGGCGAGACCGGCAACATCGAGGGCCAGGAGGAGCTGCAGCGCATCGGCCGCGAGTACAACATCCGGCTGATGGGGCCGAACATCTACGGCTTCTACTACACGCATGCCAACCTGTGCGCCACCTTCTGCACGGCCTACGACTACAAGGGCTCCACCGCCCTGTCGTCGCAGTCCGGCGGCATCGGCATGGCCATCATCGGCTTCTCGCGCAGCGCCAAGATGGGCGTCTCGGCCATCGTCGGCCTGGGCAACAAGTCCGACATCGACGAGGACGACCTGCTGCTGTTTTTCGAGCAGGACGAAAACACCAAGGTGATCGCCCAGCACGCGGAAGACCTCAAGGACGGCCGCGCCTTCGCGGAAGTCGCCAAGCGCGTCTCGAAGAAGAAGCCGGTGATCATGCTCAAGGCCGGCCGCACCGAGATGGGCGCCGCCGCGGCGAGCTCGCACACGGGCGCCGTCGCCGGCACCGACAAGATCTACGACGACGTGCTGCGCCAGTCCGGCGTGATCCGCGCCAACAGCCTGCGCCAGATGCTGGAGCTCTCGCGCGGCGTGCCGATCCTGCCCACGCCCAAGGGCGAGAACGTGGTGATCATCACCGGCGCGGGCGGCTCGGGGGTGCTGCTGTCCGACTCGTGCGTCGACAACGGCCTGAAGCTGTTCAAGCCGATGCCGGAAGACCTGGACGCCGCCTTCCGCAAGTTCATCCCGCCCTTCGGCGCGGCCGGCAACCCGGTGGACATCACCGGCGGCGAGCCGCCCATCACCTACGTGAACACGGTGCGCCTGGGCCTGGAGGACGACCGCATCCACGCGCTGATCCTGGGCTACTGGCACACCATCGTGACGCCGCCCATGGTCTTCGCGAAGAACATGGTGCAGGTGGTCAACGAGATGAAGGAGAAAGGCAAGATCAAGCCGGTCGTGGCCTCGCTGGCCGGCGACGTGGAGGTGGAGGAAGCCGCGCAGTACCTGTACGAGAACGGCATCCCCGCCTACGCCTACTCCACCGAGCTGCCGGTGGAAGTGCTGGGTGCCAAGTACAAGTGGGCGCGCTCGGCCGGCCTGCTGTGACGCGGTAAGCTCGCAGGATGTCCCCCAACCGCGTCATCCCCATCGCCGCGGCCGCGCTCCCCGTCCGGGAGCGCAAGCGCCAGGGACCCAAGGGCCGCAAGCCCGGGGACCAGGCGCTGGCCGAAGTGCGGCAACTGCTCGGTGACGCGTCGCGCCAGCGCGACCTCCTGATCGAGCACCTGCACAAGCTGCAGGACCACTTCGGCTTCCTCTCCGCCGCGCATCTCTCGGCCCTGGCCCAGGAAATGCGCCTGGCGCAGTCGGAAGTCTACGAAGTGGCTTCCTTCTACCACCACTTCGACATCGTCAAGGAAGGCGACGAGGCGCCGCAGGCGCTCACCGTGCGCGTGTGCGACGGCCTGTCGTGCGAACTCGCCGGCGCGCAGCAGCTGCTGCAGAAGCTGCCGGCGCTGCTCGGGCGGGACGTGCGGGTGATCCCGGCGCCCTGCATCGGGCGCTGCGAGCAGGCGCCCGCCGCCGTCGTCGGCCAGAAGCCGGTACCCTGCGCCACGCCGCAGAAGGTGGTCGAGTGCGTGAAGGAAGGCGCGACGAAGCACGAGCCCGAGGGCTACATGGGCCTGTCGCAGTACCGGGCCGCCGGCGGCTACCAGCTGCTGGAGCAGTGCCTGTCCGGCGAGCGGGACGTCGAATCCGTGATCGCCGCCATGGAGGCCTCCGGCCTGCGCGGCCTGGGCGGCGCCGGCTTCCCGGCCGGGCGCAAGTGGCGCATCGTGCGCGCCGAGCCGGGCCCGCGCCTGATGGCGGTGAACATCGACGAGGGCGAGCCGGGCACCTTCAAGGACCGCGTGTACCTGGAGCGCGACCCCCATCGCTTCCTGGAGGGCATGCTGGTCGCCGCCTGGGCCGTCGGCATCGAAGCGATCTACATCTACCTGCGCGACGAGTACCACGGCTGCCGCGAGATGCTGACCGAGGAGCTGGCCGCGCTGCGGCGCGAGCTGCCCGTGCCCGACCTGCCGACGATCCACCTGCGCCGCGGCGCCGGCGCCTACATCTGCGGCTACGTGTCCGCTATGATCGAATCCATCGAAGGCAAGCGCGGCAGGCCGCGCCTGCGCCCGCCCTACGTGGCGCAGGTGGGCCTGTTCGGGCGGCCGACGCTGGAACACAACTTCGAGACGCTGTACTGGGTGCGCGACCTGCTGGAGCGCGGCCCCGAATGGTTCGCCTCGCAGGGCGCCAACGGCCGCAAGGGCCTGCGCTCCTTCTCGGTGTCGGGGCGCGTGCGCAATCCGGGCGTCAAGGTGGCGCCGGCGGGCGTGACGATCCAGGAGCTGATCGACGAGCACTGCGGCGGCATGGCGGACGGGCACAAGTTCTACGCCTACCTGCCGGGCGGCGCCTCGGGCGGCATCCTGCCGGCGGCGATGAACGACATCCCGCTGGACTTCGACACGCTGCAGCCCTACGGCTGCTTCATCGGCTCGGCCGCTGTCGTGGTGCTGTCGGACAAGGATTCGGCGGTGGGCGCGGCGCGCAACCTGATGCGCTTCTTCCGCGACGAGTCGTGCGGGCAGTGCACGCCCTGCCGGGCGGGCACCGCCAAGGCGCTGGCCCTGATCAACGCGCCGCGCTGGGACCAGCCGCTGCTGGCGGAGCTGTCGCAGGTGATGCGCGACGCGTCGATCTGCGGGCTGGGGCAGGCGGCGCCGAATCCGGTGGATTGCGTGGTGAAGTATTTTCCGCGTGAATTGGGGTGAGGAAGACCTGTCGGGGTTCGCCTGCGGGCTCACCCCGACCTACGAAACCCCGCGCTGCCCCTCCGTAGGTCGGGGTGAGCGCGAAGCCGAACCCCGACGCCCCGAGACTGGGAGAACACGATGAATGCCGTCACCCGCGCCGAACTGGCGCAGATCGACACCCCCACCATCCGCTTCAAGCTCAACGGCCGGGAAGTCGAGGCCCGCGCGAGCGAGACCCTGATCCAGGTCGCCGACCGCGAAGGCGTGGAGATCCCCCGCCTCTGCTACAAGCCCGGCCTCGACACCGCCGGCAACTGCCGCGCCTGCATGGTGGAGATCAAGGGCGAGCGCGTGCTCGCCCCCAGCTGCTGCCGCACCGCCACCCCCGGCATGGAGGTCACCAGCGACAGCGAGCGCGCCACCAAGGCGCAGAAGATGGTGCTGGAACTGCTGCAGTCCGACATGCCGGAGGCCGAGTACACGCGCCACAACGAGGTGGACGACTGGTCGGCGAAGCTGGGCGTGGGCAAGCCGCGCTTCCCCTCGCGCGGCCAGGTCGCGCCGGACCTGTCGCACCCCGCCATCGCCGTCAACCTCGACGCCTGCATCCAGTGCACGCGCTGCCTGCGCGCCTGCCGCGACGAACAGGTGAACGACGTGATCGGCCTGGCCTTCCGCGGCGAGCATGCCAAGATCGTCTTCGACATGGACGACCCCATGGGCGTGTCCACCTGCGTGGCCTGCGGCGAATGCGTGCAGGCCTGCCCCACCGGCGCGCTGATGCCCGCGCGCGGCGCCGCCCTGCCCGTGCCGGACAAGCAGGTGAATTCCGTTTGTCCGTACTGCGGCGTCGGCTGCCAGCTCACCTACAACGTCAAGGACGGCAAGATCCTCTACGTCGAGGGCCGCGACGGCCCGGCCAACCATGGCAGGCTGTGCGTCAAGGGCCGCTACGGCTTCGACTACGCGCACCACCCGCAGCGCCTGACCAAGCCGCTGATCCGCCGCGAAGGTGCGCCCAAACTGCCGCACGCCACACTGGATCCCGAGCGCGTGCACGAAGTCTTCCGCGAGGCGAGCTGGGAAGAAGCGCTGGCGCTGGCCGCCGGCAAACTCAAGGACATCCGCGACACCGCCGGACCGAAGTCGCTCGTGGGCTTCGGCTCGGCCAAGGGCAGCAACGAGGAGGCCTACCTGTTCCAGAAGCTCGTGCGCCAGGTGTTCAGAAGCTCGCACGTGGACCACTGCACGCGGCTGTGCCATGCCAGCTCGGTGGCGGCGCTGCTGGAGGGCATCGGCTCGGGCGCGGTGAGCAACCCGGTGGCGGACGTGGCCCAGGCGGAAGTGATCTTCCTCATCGGCGCCAACCCCACGGTGAACCACCCCGTGGCGGCGAGCTTCATCAAGAACGCCGTCGATGCGGGCGCAACGCTGGTCATCGCCGACCCGCGCCGCCAGCAGCTCTCGCGCCGCGCCAAGTGGCACCTGCAGTTCCGCCCCGATACCGACGTGGCGCTGCTCAACGGGCTGCTGCACGTGATCGTGGCCGAAGGCTTGGTGGACGAGGCCTTCATCGGCGCGCGCGTCAACGGCTTCGAGCAACTGAAAGCCTCGGTGGCCGAGGCCACGCCCGAGCGCATGGCCGAGATCTGCGGCATCCCGGCCGAGACGATCCGCGAGGTGGCGCGCACCTTCGCCACGGCGCGCAGCGCCATGATCCTGTGGGGCATGGGCGTGAGCCAGCACGTGCACGGCACCGACAACGCGCGCGCCTTGATCGCGCTGGCGCTGATCACGGGCCAGATCGGGCGGACCGGCACCGGGCTGCACCCGCTGCGCGGCCAGAACAACGTGCAGGGCGCCAGCGATGCGGGCCTGATCCCGATGATGCTGCCCAACTACCAGCGCGTGGGCGAGGCCGCCGTGAGGGAGCAGTTCGAGGCGCTGTGGGGCGGCGCCATCGACGCGCGGCCGGGCATGACGGTGGTGGAGATCATGCATGCGGCGCACGAGGGCCGCATCCGCGGCCTGTTCGTGGAGGGCGAGAACCCGGCCATGAGCGACCCGGACCTGAACTTCGCGCGCCAGGCGCTGGCGGAACTGCAGCACCTGGTGGTGCAGGACATCTTCGCCACCGAGACCGCGCTGCTGGCCGACGTGGTGCTGCCGGCCTCGGCGCAGCCCGAGAAGTGGGGCACCTACACCAACACCGACCGGCTGATCCAGATCGGCCGCCCCGCGGTCTCCCCGCCGGGGCAGGCGATGCAGGACCTGTGGGTGATCGAGCAGATCGGCCGCCGCCTGGGCGCCGACTGGAGCTACTGGCACGCCGAGGATGGCGCGGGCCAGGCGGCCGCCGAAGCGCCGGTGGCGCGCGTGTACGAGGAAATGCGTGCCGTGATGGCGCCGCTGGCCGGCGTGCCCTGGAGCCGCCTGGTGCGCGAGGAAGCGGTGGTCACGCCCGCACCCGTGGAGGACGCGCCGGGACAGAGTGTGGTGTTCGTGGACAGCTTTCCCATGCCCGACGGCTGCGCCAGGCTCGTGCCCACGCAGTTCCGCCCCGGCGCGGAACGCACCGATGCGGACTATCCCTTCGTGCTGACCACCGGGCGCGTGCTGGAGCACTGGCACACGGGCGCGATGACGCGCCACGCCAGCATGCTCGATGCGATCACACCCGAGGCCCTGGTGAGCCTGCATCCGCTGGACGCGGCGGCGCTGGGGGTGGCCGACGGCGCGAGTGTCAGGCTGGAGACGCACCACGGCGGGGTGGTTGCGCGCGCAAGCGTTACCGAGCAGGTCCAGCGCGGCCAGCTCTTCATTCCCTTCGCGTTCTGGGAGGCCGCGGCCAACACGCTCACGGGCGACGCGCTCGATGCGGTGGCAAAGATCCCGGGCTTCAAGGTGACGGCGGCACGCTTGTTGCCTGAGTGACATTCGTCACGAAAGCCCCGGACGCCTCGCGCCCGGGGCTCAACTGCATCCTCTTACGCCTCCCAAGATGCAGTAACGCGACCCGCAGCATCACATGGCATTGTTCGGTCCGTGCCGCCCAAGGTGCTTTTCCTTGGGCAAGCGCAATCCCTGTCGACCCTGAGCAAAGAAGGCGCGTCAACCAAGCGCCCGCCAGGTCCGCCCGTGCCCAAGTCCTGACATGCATGCTTTGGCGTGCATGTCCGGGCCAGCCATTGACCGACCGATGAAAATCACGAACCAAAAGACATTTTTGGCAATTGCCATTGCATGCTCCGCTCTTCTTGGCGCATGCGGCGGGGGTGAAGACCTTCAGAATGAAACGGCTGCGCAGTCCGAATCTGCGACCGCGCTGGCCAGCATCCAGAGAGAATCTGCGGCCGGTTTGACGACCGCCTCGACGGAAGATACCTCAGCGCGTTTCGGCCCGGCCGATTTCGTGGGCGACGAGGTTCCGATGCTGGATCCGCTGACCTTCGTGCGCGAGCAGGCACGTGAAAGTGGTGGACTGCAATCTTCCGCCTTGATGGCTGGCAACGTGACCAAATGGAATCCGGGCCATTACATCCAGTTCGGGTCGAATGCCAATGATTTCGTCGTCGACGCCGCCCTGAAGGAGACGGCCGGCATGCCTTTCGTCAAGGGCATCATGATTCGCGCCAGTTGGCACCAATTGGAAAAGAGCAAGGGCCAATACGATTTCTCGCGCGTTGACCGGTATCTGGAAAAGGCCAGGGCCAAGGGCAAGCGCGTATTCCTGATGGTGGGCACCAAGACCTTCGACGGCGACAAGGCGGTCCCTGATTACCTGCGCACCTCGCAGTACAGCGGCGGCGCCTTCCGTATCGGTACCATCAAGGGCACCTATGGCGAAAACATGGCGCTGTACGACGACGACGTGCGCGACCGCCTGATCGCCCTCATGCAGGCCCTGGCCAAGCGCTACAACAAGGACAACAACTTCGAAGGCGTGGCGTTCAACGAAACGGCCTGGGGCAAGATGGTCAAGGATTTGTCCGACACCCAGAAAAACCAGTTCTTCTCCAATCTGGCGAAGGTGGATACCGCCACGCGCTCCGCATTTTCCAACAGCGTGGTGATCCAGTTCATGAATTACCCGTCCAATTTCATGCCGGCGCTGTTCGAAAACATGAAGGACAAGGGCGTCGGCATGGGCGGGCCGGACGTTTTCATCGACGACCCGGATCTGGAACGTTCGGCCTATGTCTTCAATCCGAAGGCCAAGGGCGTGATTCCTATCGGCATGAAGGTGGAGTCTGATTGCTATAACGCCGTTGAACATGGCGGAAAATATACCCAGGTGGACGTGCGTAAAATCTACAGCTTTGCTCGCGACCGTCTGTACAGCAATTACATCTTTTGGAACCGCTATACCGACAAGCACAATCCGTGGGCCGATGTGCTGCAAATGTTCAAGGGCGAAGCGTTCCCCACCGCCGGCGCTGGCGGCCTGAATGCGGCCTGCCCGTCGACATTCGCGTCCTGCGCGCCCAAGCTCTGAATCCAAAATCCACCACCCTCCTTGAACGGGCCGGCATTGCCGGCCTTTTTTTCGCCTGTCCCACCGGCGGCCGGCAGCAGGCCTTGCGTCTGAGGGCTTGCCGCAGCCGCTACAGGGGCCAGACGGGCTTTGTCCGCCGCGCACGCAGGCTCCTACGCGCGGCGCGCGGCAAGCTGCTGAGGCGGCATCCATGCCGCTCCATGGCGGCTTGGCACGTTTGCCCGAGGCGCCAGGCCCACACATCGGTTGCTTGCACAACGTCCGTGATCTGCGGGTGTCTTCGCGTCCGCATAGGGCGCTGCTCGAGCGCCCCATGCGGACGTTCCGGTAGCACTTTGGTGAGCACTTACCACGCTGCGGCACGGCCTCTCGGGGACACAAAACAGGCCTGAACCGGACTGAAGTCGCCTGCAGCGAAGCCGAAACCTCGTCGGCAGCGCTTGCGGCAGTGCATGCCGCATCCCCGTAAAACCCTCCATAGACCGTCGTCGGGCGATGCAATAGGCAGCCAAGCTGTAACGCAGCGTGACGCCGGCTGCGTTGGTCAATCCCCTCTCAGGGCGCTTTCGCTACATCGGGCGTGGCAAGTTGTACCCATACATGACAATGGTTCTCATTCGCCCGCCGCTGCTATGAATGACATGAGCCTGCCTTCCGAGCCTGCCGCCTTGCCTGCTGCCGCCGTCCCTGGACCCGAAGAGGACCTGGCGGCGCTGGCGCAGGCGCTCATCACCTCGCGCCAGAACGTGCTGCCCAAGCGGCTGGCCGAGCCGGGCCCCGACCCCCGGCAGTTGCAGCGGCTGCTGCTGGCGGCAGCGGCGGCGCCGGACCACGGCGAATTGCGGCCGTGGCGCTTCGTCATCGTGCCGGCGGCCAAACGGGCGCTGCTGGCCGACATGTTCGAAGGCGCGCTGCTGGACCGTGACGCCCGGGCTACCGTGGCCGAGCGCGAGGCTGCGCGCGAGAAGGCGCATCGGGCGCCGCTCCTGATGCTGGCGATCGCCAAGCTCGGGCCGGCGCAGCCCGACATGCCGGCGCCGGAGCGGCTGGTGTCGTTGGGCGCGGCGTTGCAGAACCTGCTGCTGCTGGCACACGCCATGGGTTTCGGTGCCGGGCTCACCAGCGGACAGGCGATGACGTCGCCGCGGCTGCGCACGCTGTTCGGCCTCCAGCCGGGCGAAGAGGCGGTGTGCTTCGTCAGCGTGGGCAGCGTGACGCAGCGCAAGCCGATGCGCCCGCGCCCCAGCCCACACGAGATCGCCAGCGAGTTGTAGGAGACGGGCCGGCGTTCAGCCCGGAGCGCAGCGGGTCGGCCAGTACGCCGTCACGCGTCGCAGGGCCACAGCCGGCACAGCAACTCGTGGGCCCAGTCCGGCAGCGTCGCTTCGGCTGCATCCGCGGGCCAGGCTTCGAGTTGCTCGTAGTCATCGCCGTCGATCACGGCTTCGTGCGCCAGCTCGCCCTGGCCGCGCACGCTGAGCTTCAGCCACCCCCGCTCGGCGCTTTCCCACGCCAGCGCGATGGCGCCATCGGGCTCCACCGTCACGTCAGGCGCCGGCCAGGCCGCCGCGGTGAGCTCGATCAAGCGCTGCGCCTCGTGCAGCGTGGACTGCGTAGGGGGGTTCCAGCCACGCTCGGCAATGAAAGCCTGGGCTTCGGACAGGGCGGATGACAGCAGAGGTGACATGGCAGCGATGGTAGGAGCAAGGCGAGACGGTCTGCGGCGAATCCATCACCACGGCCAACCGAGGCCCAGCTGGTTGCTGGCGAAGCACAAGAATCCTGCTGGCCACGGTGCTCGACCGCTGCATTGATACCCTGATAATTCTCGTTATGCAGGTACTACAAATATTCCGTTTACGGGCGCTAGAAAGTGGCGTGAACGAGCTACTGGGCGCCGTGACCGGCTGCAGACAAACCCGGAACCGTGGCCTTTCTGACTACCGGCCATGGGCCAGCAGCCGGTCCGGACGATGACGGCGCCGCAGATGGCCGCACGGCGCGGCCGGCCGCGCGGCAGCCGGAGCGAGGTGGCGTCCTCGCGGGCGCTGCTGCGGCTGCACCACTTCAGCTTCCTGCGGGCGCTGGCCGAGGGCGTGAGCCTGCGCGCGGCCTGGGAGCGCTACATGGCGTTCGCGGGCGGGCCGGACGACGAGCGCCATTTCGCGGCGCAGGCGCGCCGGCTGCGGCGCCAGATCGCGTCGGCGGCTCAGGCGCATGGTCTGGACGAGGTGGCTGCCGAGGCACTGGCGGAGCCCGTGCCGGCCACGGCGGACAGCGGCGTGCCGTCCTTGCAAGACTGGATCGCCCAGTGCTGCGAGATGGGAGGTTTGGATGCTGAGGATCGGGATCCGGCGGAATGGCAACGCGAGTACCAGGCCGAGTTCGGGCTCGACGCGGCACTGCTGCCGCAGCCGGCCACCGCCGGCCTGGCGCCGCGCGTTGCCCGGCTGGCGGCGCTCAACCGGCTGGCCACGGCGCTGTCCACGCCGCCGGCGCTGGAGGACGCACTCGCGTTGTGGCTCACGCCGGCGTTGTCCGCCGCGCTGCGCGGCGCCGGAC
>JAEZEB010000294.1 GCA_023438115.1 Pseudomonadota bacterium
GCGCTGCACGCGGCCGGCGGCGGCGAGGCGGCGCGGCGCAAGCACGAGGCGCGCGGCAAGCTGCCGCCGCGCGAGCGCGTGCAGATGCTGCTGGACCCGGGCACGCCGTTCCTGGAGATCGCGCCCCTGGCCGCGCACGGCATGTACCTGGAGAAGGAGGGCGCGATGGCCGCGCCCTGCGCCGGCATGATCGCCGGCATCGGCCGCGTGAACGGCGTCGACTGCATGATCGTGTGCAACGACGCCACGGTGAAGGGCGGCACCTACTACCCGATGACGGTCAAGAAGCACCTGCGCGCGCAGGAGATCGCCGCGCAGAACCGCCTGCCGTGCATCTACCTCGTCGACTCCGGCGGCGCCAACCTGCCCAACCAGGACGAGGTGTTCCCCGACCGCGACCACTTCGGCCGCATCTTCTACAACCAGGCCAACATGAGCGCCGAGGGCATCGCGCAGGTCGCGGTGGTGATGGGCTCGTGCACGGCGGGCGGCGCCTACGTGCCGGCGATGAGCGACGAGAGCATCATCGTCAGGGAGCAGGGCACCATCTTCCTGGGCGGCCCGCCGCTGGTGAAGGCCGCCACCGGCGAGGTGGTGAGCGCGGAAGACCTCGGTGGCGGCGACGTGCACACGCGGCTGTCGGGCGTGGCGGACCACCTGGCGCAGAACGACGCGCATGCACTGGCCATCGCGCGGCAGGTGGTCGGCACGCTCAACAAGCCCAAGAATCCTCCGGTCGAACTGCGCCGTCCCGTGCCGCCGAAGTACGCGGCGAAGGAACTCTACGGCGTGATCCCCACCGATGCGCGCAAGCCCTTCGACGTGCGCGAGATCATCGCCCGCATCGTCGACGGCTCGGAATTCCACGAGTTCAAGGCGCGCTTTGGCGCCACGCTGGTGTGCGGCTTCGCGCACATCGAGGGCATGCCGGTGGGCATCGTCGCCAACAACGGCATCCTGTTCTCGGAGTCGGCGCAGAAGGGCGCGCATTTCATCGAGCTGTGCGGCCAGCGCAAGGTGCCGCTGGTGTTCCTGCAGAACATCACCGGCTTCATGGTGGGCCGCAAGTACGAGAACGAGGGCATTGCGCGCCACGGCGCCAAGATGGTCACGGCCGTCGCGACGGTCAACGTGCCGAAGTTCACCGTCATCATCGGTGGCAGCTTCGGCGCCGGCAACTACGGCATGTGCGGCCGCGCGTACTCGCCGCGCTTCCTGTGGATGTGGCCGAACGCGCGCATTTCCGTGATGGGCGGCGAGCAGGCCGCGAGCGTGCTGGCCACCGTCAAGCGCGACGGCATCGAGGCGCGCGGCGGCAGCTGGAGCGCGGAGGAAGAGGCCGCCTTCAAGAAGCCGCTGCAGGACCAGTTCGCCCACCAGTCCCATCCCTACTACGCCACCGCGCGGCTGTGGGACGACGGCATCATCGACCCGGCGGACACGCGGCGCGTGCTGGCGCTGGGCCTGTCGGCGGCGCTGAACGCCCCGATCCCCGAGCCGAAGTTCGGCGTGTTCCGCATGTGAGCGAGGAGACCGCATGAAGCACCTGCAACTGGATTACGAACGCGGCGTCGCCACGGTGACGCTGAACCGCCCCGACGTGCGCAACGCATTCAACGACGAAGTGGTGGCCGAACTGGCGGCCGTCTTCCTCGAGCTGGGCAAGCGCGCCGAGGTGCGCTGCGTCGTGCTGGCCGCCAACGGCCCGGCCTTCTGCGCCGGCGCCGACCTGAACTGGATGAAGAGCGTGGCCACGTACACGCGCGAGCAGAACGTCGAGGATGCGGGCGGCCTCGCACGCATGCTGGAGATCCTGTACCGCTGCCCCAAGCCCACCATCGCCAAGGTGCAGGGCGACGCCTATGCCGGCGGCATCGGGCTGGTGTCGGCGTGCGACATCGCCGTGGCCGCGGATGGCGCGCACTTCTGCCTCAGCGAAGTGCGGCTGGGATTGATCCCCGCGACCATCAGCCCTTACGTGATCCGCGCGATGGGCGCGCGGGCGGCGCACCGCTACTTCCTCACGGCGGAGCGCTTCGGCGCCGCCGAGGCGCAGCGCATCGGGCTGGTCCACGAGACCGTCGCCGCCGAAGAACTGGATGCGCGGGTCGCCGCGCTCGCAAAGGCGCTCGTCCAGAACGGGCCCGAGGCGATGGCGGCGTGCAAGAAGCTCGTGCACGACGTCGCCGGCCACGAGATCACGGCCGGCCTGGTGCGCCGCACGGTGGAAGGCATCGCCGACATCCGCGCGAGCGAAGAGGGCCAGGAAGGCATCCAGTCCTTCCTGGGCAAGCGCAAGCCGAACTGGCTGCTGGGCGACTGACATGTCCGAAGCCCTGGCCGGCCTCGTCGACACGCCGCAACTGCTGGCGCTGGCGGCCGCGCTCGGCTGGGCGAGCGGCTTCCGGCTCTATGCCGCGGTGTTCCTCGCGGGGATCGCCGGCTGGGCGGGCTGGGTGGAACTGCCCGCGGGGCTGCAGATCCTGCAGCACCCCGGCGTGCTGTTCGCCAGCGGCTTCATGCTGTTCGCGGAGTTCTTCGCCGACAAGATCCCCTTCGTGGATTCGATGTGGGATGCGGCGCACACGCTGATCCGCATTCCCGCGGGCGCCGCACTCGCGGCCGGCGCGATCGGCGCGGACAGCCAGGCGATGGCGTGGATCGCGGCCTTGCTCGGAGGCGGGCTTGCCGCCACCAGCCATGCGACCAAGATGACCACGCGCGCGGCGGTCAACACCTCGCCCGAGCCGTTTTCCAACGTCGCCGTCTCGCTGGCCGAGGACGGCCTCGTCATCTTCATGCTGTGGCTGTCGGCCACGCATCCGGTGGTCTTCGCCATCCTGCTGCTCGCGAGCATCGTGGTGTCGGTGATCCTTCTCGTCGTGCTCGTGAAGTTCCTGCGCAAGGTGGTGCAGGGCGTGGGCGGTTTCTTCAGGGGGCGGCAGCTGCCGCGGGAGCTAGGGTGATGTTCAAGAAGATCCTGATCGCGAATCGGGGCGAGATCGCGTGCCGCGTCGCGGCGACGGCGCGCCGCATGGCGATCCGCACGGTGGCCGTGTATTCGGATGCCGACGCCGATGCCAAGCACGTCCATGCCTGCGACGAGGCGGTGCACATCGGCGGCAGCACGCCCAGGGACAGCTACCTGCGCTGGGAACGCATCCTCGAGGCGGCGAAGGCGACGGGCGCGCAGGCCATCCACCCGGGCTACGGCTTCCTGAGCGAGAACGAATCCTTCGCCGCGGCCTGCGCCGAGGCGGGCATGGTCTTCATCGGCCCGCCGGCTTCCGCGATCCAGGCCATGGGCCTGAAGGCCGAATCCAAGCAGCTGATGGAAAAGGCCGGCGTGCCGCTGGTGCCCGGCTACCACGGCGCCGACCAGGATCCCGCGCTGCTGAAGCGCGAAGCCGATCGCATCGGCTATCCGGTCCTGATCAAGGCCAGCGCGGGCGGCGGCGGCAAGGGCATGCGCGCGGTGGAGAAGGCGGAGGATTTCGCGGCGGCGCTCGCGTCCTGCCAGCGCGAGGCGCGCAACAGCTTCGGCGACGAGGCGGTGCTGGTGGAGAAGTACGTCACGCGCCCGCGCCACATCGAGATCCAGGTGTTCGGCGACGCGCACGGCAACCACGTGTGGCTGTTCGAGCGCGACTGCTCGGTGCAGCGGCGCCACCAGAAGGTGCTGGAGGAGGCGCCCGCGCCCGGCATGACCGAGGCACTGCGCAAGCGCATGGGCGAGGCCGCGGTGGCCGCGGCGCGCGCGGTGAACTACGTGGGCGCGGGCACGGTGGAATTCATCGTGGAGCAGCGCCGGGGCGAGATGGACTTCTTCTTCATGGAGATGAACACCCGCCTGCAGGTGGAGCATCCGGTCACGGAAGCGATCACGGGCCTGGACCTCGTGGAGTGGCAATTGCGCGTGGCCGCCGGCGAGCCGCTGCCGCTGAAGCAGGAAGACCTGCGCATCCACGGCCATGCCATCGAGGCGCGTATCTGTGCCGAGAACCCGGAGAACAACTTCCTGCCGGCCACCGGCACGCTGCACGTCTACCGCAAGCCGCAGGCGACGGCCTTCGAGCGCGGCGCGGTGCGCATCGACGACGGCGTGCGCGAGGGCGACGCGATTTCGCCGTACTACGACTCCATGATCGCCAAGCTGATCGTGCACGGCGCCACGCGCGAGGAAGCGCTGGCGCGCCTGGACGCGGCGCTGGCGGCCACGCACATCGTGGGCCTGGCCACCAACGTGCAGTTCCTGCGC
Organism: Pseudomonadota bacterium; assembly: GCA_023438115.1. Lineage (GTDB taxonomy): Bacteria > Pseudomonadota > Gammaproteobacteria > Burkholderiales > Burkholderiaceae_C > Ramlibacter. The sequence goes on from JAEZEB010000294.1 coordinate 4,259, forward strand.
CATGTGATCCGCAGCCGCTCGTTCGCGCAAGCCGACCTGGACACCGCGCTGATCCAGCGCGAGTCCGCCGTGCTGTTCGGGCAGGAGCCCGTGGGCCTGGAGCTCGCGGCCGCCGCGGCGGTGGCCAAGACGCTGCTGGACGAGCAATCGCTCGCCGACGTCGACCCGTTCAGCCGCCGCGACGGCTGGCGCTCGCACGGCACGGCTGCGCGGCGCCTGGAGTTCGATTTCGGCGGCCAACACGCGAAGGCGCAGTTGCAGGTGCTGCACGAAGGCGCGCTGGTGCTGGACGTGAACGGCCAGTCGGCGCCGTTGGACTTCCGGCGCATGGGCGATGCGATCGACCTGCGCTATGGCGATCGCAGCGCGCGCGCGGTGGTCTACACGCAGGGCGAGGCGGACCACGTGTTCACGGCCGCCGGCGCGACGCAGATCGTGTCCATCGACCTCTTGGCCCATGCCGGCGACGATGCGGCCGAAGGTGGCCGGCTCACCGCGCCCATGCCGGGCAAGGTCGTGTCCTTCGCGGTCGCCGCGGGCGAGAAGGTGCGCAAGGGCCAGGCGCTGGCGGTGATGGAAGCGATGAAGATGGAGCACACCATCGCGGCGCCCGCGGACGGCACGGTGGCGGAGCTGCTGTACGCGCCGGGGGACCAGGTGGCGGAAGGGGTGGAGTTGTTGAAGTTGACGGCCTGAGGCCGCGTCCGTCCCCCGACCCCGTCCTTGTCATTGCGGGCTTGACCCGCAATCCATGCGGCGCCCGATCCACCGCCGCATGGATCCCGGGTCAAGCCCGGGATGACAAGCCCGAGGACGCACAATAGTCCCATGCGCATCACCCTCTGCTGCACCGACACCAAGACCGCCCCCTGGCTGGAAGGCCTGCGCGCGGCGCTTCCCGGCGCCGACGTTTCCGAATGGCAACCCGGCGCGCCGCAGGCCGACCACGCGGTGGTGTGGGCGCCGCCGCAGCAGTTCCTCGACGAGCAGGCCGGCCTGAAAGGCATCTTCAACATCGGCGCCGGCGTGGACGCGCTGCTGAAGCTGCGCCTGCCGGCCGACGCGCAGGTGGTGCGGCTGGAAGATGCCGGCATGTCGGTGCAGATGGCGGAGTTCGTCTGCCATGCGCTGATCCGCCACTTCCGCGAGCTCGATGCCTACGAGCGCGACGCCGCGCAGCAGAAGTGGGGTTTCCGCAAGCCGCGGCTGCGCAGCGACTTCCCCGTCGGCGTGATGGGCCTGGGCGTGCTCGGGCAGCGCGTGGCGCGCGCGGTCGCCGGCTTCGATTTCCCGGTGCGGGGCTGGAGCCGCAGCCCGAAGGACGTGCCCGGCGTGGAATGCTTCGCGGGCGTCGCCGAGTTCGATGACTTCCTCGCGGGAACCCGCGTGCTGGTGAACCTGCTGCCGCTGACGCCCGAGACCGAGAACATCCTGGACCGCGACACGCTGGGCGCGCTGCTGCCCGGCGGCTACCTCATCAACGTCGCGCGCGGCGCCCACCTGGTGGACGAGGACCTCATCGCGCTGCTGGACGCGGGCCACCTGGCCGGGGCAGCGCTGGACGTGTTCCGCACCGAGCCGCTGCCGGCGGACCATCCCTTCTGGCGCCACCCGAAGATCACGGTGACGCCGCACACCTCCGCGCGCACCCTGCGCGAGGAGAGCATCGCGCAGATCGCGCGCAAGATCCTGGCCCTGGAGGCCGGAAAACCCATCGCCGGCGTGGTCGATCGCCGGAAAGGATACTGAGGCCATGAACCATCCCGGCAAGGTCAAGCTCGTCGACGTGGGCCCGCGCGACGGGCTGCAGAACGAGAAGGAGCCGGTGCCCGCGGCGGTGAAGATCGAGCTGGTCCACCGCCTGCAGGACGCCGGCCTGAAGGAGATCGAGGTCACCAGCTTCGTCTCGCCCAAGTGGGTGCCGCAGATGGCGGACAACGCGCAGGTCATGGCCGGCATCCAGCGCCGGCCCGGCGTGCGCTACTCCGTGCTCGTGCCCAACATGAAGGGCCTGGAGGCCGCGCTGGAAAGCCGGCCCGACGAGATCGTGGTCTTCGGCGCCGCCAGCGAGGCCTTCAGCCAGCGCAACATCAACTGCTCCATCGCCGAGAGCATCGAGCGCTTCGCGCCCGTGGCCGAGGCGGCGCGCGCGAAAGGTGTCTACGTGCGCGGCGCGATCTCCGTGGCCGTGGGCTGCCCCTACCAGGGCGAGGTGAAGCCCGAGGGCGTGGAGCTCGTGGCGCGGCTGATGAAGGAGATCGGCGTGCAGCACGTCGGCGTGGCCGACACGATAGGCGTCGGCACGCCGCGCAAGGTGCAGGCCGCGATGGAAGCGGCGCTGAAGCACTATGCGATCGACGACGTCTCGGGCCACTTCCACGACACCTATGGCCAGGCGCTGCCCAACACGCTCGCCTGCCTGCAGATGGGCATCTGGCAGTTCGACGCTTCCGTGGCCGGACTGGGCGGCTGCCCCTATGCGAAGGGCGCCACAGGCAACGTGGCGACCGAAGACGTCGTGTTCATGCTGCAGGGCATGGGCATAGACACCGGCATCGACCTCGACAAGCTGGTCGACGCGGGCAAGTACATCAGCGACTTCCTGGGCCGCAAGCCGAACTCGCGCGCGGCGACGGCCATCCTCAACAAGCGCGCGGCGTGACGAGGAACCATGTGCGGAGCTGAACTGACCTCCCTTCCCGAAGGCGTGCAGCGCGTGGCGCGCGCGCTGCTCGAAGCCGGCCACCCCCATGCGCCGCGGATGCTGGACGACGCCGCGCGCACCGCGCAACAGGCGGCCGATGCGCTGGGCATCCAGGTCGGCCAGATCGCCAAGAGCATCATCTTCCGCCGCAAGTCCGACGATGCCGCGGTGCTGGTGGTGACCTCCGGTGACCGGCGCGTCGACGAGAAGAAGGTCGATGCCATCGTCGGCAAGACCGGCCGAGCGGACGCGGACTTCGTGAAGGCGAAGACCGGCTTCTCCATCGGCGGCGTGTCGCCGCTCGCGCACGCGCAGCCGCCGGTGACGCTGATCGACCGCGAGCTGTTCCGCTTCGAGGAGATCTGGGCCGCGGCGGGGCATCCGCACGGCGTGTTCAAGCTGCGGCCGCAGGACCTGGAGCGCCTGACCGGCGCGCCCGTGGTCGACGTGGTGCAGGCGCCGCAGGCATGAAGTCCTCGGCGGAGCTGCTGCTGGAGAAGGCGTCCGCGCTCGGTGACGGGCCGGTGCCTTCCCCCTGCATCTCCGTCTGCCGCATGGACGCTGCCGCCGGCGTGTGCGAAGGCTGCTTCCGCACGCTGGACGAAATCGCCGCCTGGGGCCTCGCGCCCGAGGCGCAGCGCCGCGCCATCTGGCAAGCGATCGCACAAAGGGCGGAGCAGGCATGAAGCAGATCACCTTCCACTTCGATTTCATTTCCCCGTACGCGTATCTCGCCTTCGAGAAATTGCCCGAGGTGCTGAAGGGCCTGAGCTACGAGGTCACGTATGTGCCGGTGCTGTTCGCCGGCCTGCTGAAGCACCATGGGCAGCTCGGCCCGGCCGAGATCGCGCCCAAGCGCGACTGGACCTACCGCCAGGTGCTGTGGCTGGCGCACGCGCACGGCATCCCGATGCAGTTGCCGGCGGCGCATCCGTTCAATCCCTTGAGCCTGCTGCGCCTGGCGCTCGCCTGCGGCGAGCGCGGACGCGTCAACCGCTACGTGGCGGAGACGGTGTTCCGCCACGCCTGGCGCGGCGGCGCCGATGCCGCC
>JAEZEB010000331.1 GCA_023438115.1 Pseudomonadota bacterium
GCTTCGAGCACACCGCAGGCGCGGATGAAGCCCACGACCTCGCGCAGGTCGGCCGACTTGGGCAGGAAGGCGAGTGCGCCGTGGGCCAGCGCCCCTTCCGACAGGGCGCCGTCGACTGCGCCGGAGAGCACCACGATGCGCGCCCCGGGGAAGTGCCGGCGGAACGCCACCAGGCCGGCGAGGCCGCCGGTGTCCGGCAGCGCGAGATCCAGCAGGACCAGCCCGATGGAGGACTGCATCCGTGCATACACCTCCAGCGCGCCGGCCAGTGTCCCCGCCTCGAAGACGTCCACCGCGGGGGCGCCTGCGCCGACCTGCGACTGCACCAGCGCACGAACGCCCAGCCGGACCAGGTCGTGGTCGTCGACCACCAGGATGCCGCGGGCGGTCGCCAGCGGGGGGACGGGATCGGGGGATGCACCTGCGCGGTGCCGCGAGTTCGGGTCGGGAGCCATGGGCCGCCGATGGTAGCGGGCAGCGCAGGCGGGGGAAGTGCCGGAAGTCATGGCGGCCGGGCGGGCACCGTCATCGGCCCCCAGGACTGCCTCCTGGCCTACAGCTGCCCGGCGGGCGGCCGCGCTACGCTGGCGCCATGACGTCGCTGCCACCGAACGCCCGCGCCCGCATGCGCGACCTGCTCGAGCGCCTCGCCACCGTGCGCGACGGCGAAGCCGCCGGCATCCCCGAGGAAGACTGCGACCGCTTCGCCATCGCCGCCTGCACCGCCTCCGGCGACGAAGCCCACGCCGGCGAGGCCGACGTCCTCATCGCGCTGCAGTCCATGTCCAAGCCCTTCATCTACGGCCAGGCGCTCGCCGTCCTCGGCCGCGAGAAGGTGCTCCGGCACTGCAACGTCGAGCCCACCGGCGAAGCCTTCAACTCGCTCAGCGAGCTGGAGGAGGACCACCTCCCGTACAACCCGATGATCAATTCCGGCGCGATCACGATGTCCGCGCTGCTGCACCACCACAATCCCGACGGCGTGCGCGACCGGATGATGGCGATGTTCGGCGACTATCTGGGACGGGAGGCACGCATCGACGAAAGCGTGCTCGGGCGCGAGACCGAAGGCATCCACCGCAACAAGGCCATCGCGCACCTGCTGCGCCACTTCGGCGTGATCGGCGACGACATCGAGGGCGCCCTCACCCTCTACACCTGGCAATGCAGCGTGCTCGCCACCACGCGCGAACTCGCGCGGATGGCGGCCACGCTCGCCAACGGCGGCGTGCATCCGCTCACCGGCAAGCAGGCCCTGCCGCGCGAGTTCGTGCGCGACGTGCTCTCGGTGATGCTCACCTGCGGCATGTACGACGCCTCGGGGCGCTGGGCCTACCACGTGGGACTGCCCGCCAAGAGCGGCATCAGCGGCGGGATCCTGGTCGTCGCTCCCGGGCAGATGGGTCTGGCCGCCTGGTCGCCGCGGCTGGACAGGCACGGCAACAGCGTGCGCGCGGGCGAGGCGCTGCGGCTGCTGGCGCGCGAGTGGAAGCTGGGCATGTTCGACGCGTGATGCGGCCGCGTCCTCCGGCCCCGCACTAACATCGCGGGCTGGCCACGAAAGGAGGATGCGCATGAACGGCCCCAGCCCCGACGAGAAGCACCCGATGGCGGGCTTTCCGCAGGTGTGCTTCATCCGGAACACCGTGAAGAACCCCGCCATCGAGATCGGCGAGTACACGTACTACGACGATCCGGAGGATTCCGAGGACTTCGAGCGCAACGTGCTGTACCACTACCCCTTCATGGGCGACAGGCTGGTGATCGGCCGCTTCTGCGCCATCGCGCGCGGCGTGAAGTTCATCATGAACGGCGCCAACCACAAGATGTCCGGCTTCTCCACCTACCCCTTCCAGATCTTCGGCAACGGCTGGGAGAAGGCGATGCCCGCGCCCGGGGAGTTCCCGTACAAGGGCGACACGGTCGTCGGCAACGACGTCTGGATCGGCTACGACAGCCTGGTGATGCCCGGCGTGAAGATCGGCAACGGCGCCATCGTCTCCTCGCGCTCCGTGGTGGTGGCCGACGTGCCCGCGTACACCATCGTCGGCGGCAACCCGGCGCGCCCCTTGCGCACGCGATTCGACGACGGGACCATCGCGGAGCTCGAACGCATCGCCTGGTGGGACTGGCCGATCGCCAAGGTCACCGCCAACCTGCAGGCGATCATGGGCGCGGACCTCGCGGCATTGCGCGCCGCGCACGAGGGGTAAGGCCCCTCCCCTACAATTCCGCCCGTTGCCACGCGCAACCGGAGGACGCCCTCCCCATCTCGGAACACCTGTCGGGACGACCCGGCGCCACAGCAGGAATCGTGCGCCGTGCAAGGCATCAAACGCAGGATCGTCTACGTCGTCTTCTTCGAGCTCTTCGCCATCCTCCTGGCAAGCACGCTGATCAAGTGGCTCTCGGGCAGCCCCGCCACCCACGCGGGCATCGTGGCCGTCGCCTCGTCGGCGATCGCGCTGGCCTGGAACTTCGTCTACAACGGCCTCTTCGAGCGCTGGGAGGCCAGGCAGGCGCGCAAGGGCCGCAGCCTGTTGCGCCGCGCGGCGCACGCCATCGGCTTCGAGTGCGGGCTGGTGGTGATGCTGGTGCCGCTGTTCGCGTGGGTGCTCGGGATCTCGCTGTGGGAGGCGCTCCTCTACAACCTGGGAATGATCCTGTTCTTCCTGGCGTACACCTTCCTCTACAACCTGGCGTTCGACCGCCTGTTCGGGCTGCCGCTCTCGGCGCAGGGACAGTGACGGCGGCGCCACGCGCAGTCTGGCCTCGCCGCCTGCGTGCGGCGAGAATCACGGCCATGACCCGCCTGCGCAGCGCCCTCCTCCTTGCCGCCTTCGCGGCCACCACGGCCGGCGCGCAACCCGCCTCCGTCGCCTCGACCTCGCGCGACACGGCCCTCACCTACGTGGGCTCCGGCAACTTCATCGTCGGCCGCCTGGCGCGCGAGTGCCTGGGCCTCGTGGGCCGCGCGGACACGCCGCAGGAAGTGGTGGCGCGCTGGCAGGACCGCAACGCGCCCTACGTGGACGCCTCGGCCAGGTACATGGAAAGGCGCCTGGCGGAAGCCGAGGCCACCGGCGGCCAGCCGGCGCGCGAGGCCTTGCAGCAGGCGATGCGCAACGCCGTGATCGGCAGCGGCGAGGAGGCCGTGCGCGCCATGCTCCAGGGCCGGCGCGAGGAGGCCTGCATGCGCGCCATCAGCCTGCTGGATGCCGGCGGGCTGGACATCTCCCCGAAGACGCCGATGTACCAGGAGCTCGAAGGCCTGGTCCGCTGGGCTCAGGAATAACCCTCGCCCGCGTTGCATCCGCAGCGAAGCAAGCCTCACGGCGCGAGGTAGAGCCGGCCATCCCTCGTAAAATCTCGTTACAAGATCCCGGCGAGGGCCGCAGAACGAGAGTTGGGCGATGGAGTTGTCCGAGCAGTCTTTCCACGGTCTCATCGACCGCATCTACGAAGCGGCGGAACATCCGCAGCGCTGGCGCGAACTGTATGGCGAGCTGCAGTCGGCGCTGGGTGTCAAGTCGATCCACATGCTGGCCATCGACAAGCGCCACCAGACCCTGTCGTACAGCGACGGCGCCAACATGCCGGTGCAGGGCGAGCTGGCCTACATGCAGCACTACCGGCACATCGATCCGCGCCTGCCCGTGATCCTGCAGCGGCCCCTGGGCACGTGGACGCACTGCCACGAGATCCTGGACGAGGCGGCCGTGGCCACGCACCCCTTCTACCAGGAATTCCTGATCCCCTACGACCGGCGCTACATGAGCGCGTGCAAGCTGGTGGACACCGACGATGCGGCCGTGGTCCTGGCGATGCTGAGCGGCACGGAGCAGGGCCCGCTCGGCGAGCAGGCCCTCGCCTTCCTGGAGCGCCTGCTGCCCCACCTGCGGCGCGCGTGCCGCATCAGCCTGCAGAACTTCGTCTATTCCACGCAGGCGCTGGTGGGCCACATGCTGGTGAACAAGCTGCGCCAGCCGGTGCTGCTCATGGGCATGCACGGCGAGGTGATGCACGCCAACGAGGCCGCGCAGGAGCTGCTGCTCTCCACGAAGCTGGTGGCGGTGGAAGGCGGGCAGCTGCGCCTGCCCGCACGCTCGCTGCAGGAGCTGCTGCGAGAATGCGCGGCGCTGGAGCAGGCGATCAAGTCGGGCGCCGCCGGCGCCGGGGCCGAGGACGCGCCGGCGGGCCAGTTCCGCTCGCTGCGCGTGGGCGACGAGCGCGCGGCGGAATCGCTCTACGCCTTCTACACGGTGCTGTCGCCGCAAGGCGCGATGGGCACCTTCGGGCTGCGGCCCGTGGTGATGCTCCTGTTCTACCACCCGCGGTCGGCCCCGGCGATCGATTCGAGCCTGCTCTACGCCGTCTTTGGCCTCACGCCCGCCGAATGCCGCATCGCCACGCTGCTGGCCGAAGGCCTGTCGCTCAAGAAGATCGCGCAGGTGCAGGGCACGCAGCACGACACCGTGCGCAAGCAGCTGCGCTCGATCTACCAGAAGACCTCCACCAACCGCCAGCCCGAACTGATCCGGCTGCTGCTGCACCTGCCGCACAACGCGGTGCAGCAATAGGTTCTCCGCGTTTTCCCCTCCGCCTTGGGCATACCCCAAACGCGGAATGGCTCCGCGGGGCGCTTGCCGCGATGCTCGCAACCGTTTGTTTCGAATGCTCTTCAAAAGCAACCGCCCTTCGGGGCGGGTTTTCCCTGATCCAAGCGGAGTCCATCGATGAAGTTCAACGGAGTGACGAAGACCCTGGCCGCCTCGGCGGTCGCACTGCTGGTCGCCGGCTGCGGCGGCGGCGGTGGCGGTTCCAGCCTGCAGCTTTCCGGCACGGCCGCCACCGGCGCCGCGCTGGCGGATGCGCAGGTCGAAGTGCAGTGCGCCCAGGGCGAAGGCAGCGCCACCACCAACGCGACCGGCGGCTACACGGTCAACGTGGGCAGCGGCCAGCTGCCCTGCCTGGTGCAGGTGAAGGGCACCACCGCCGGTGGCGTCGAAGTCACCCTGCACTCCATCGCCGACGAAGCGGGTCCCGGTGGCGTCATCACCGCCAACGTCACGCCCGTGACCGAAATGATCGTGGCCTACCTGCTGGGCGCGCTGCCCGCCGAGGCCTTCGCGAACTTCGACGCCGGCCAGATCACCCCGGCCGCCGTGGCCGACGCCGCGAAGGCGATCGTCTCCGCGCTCAAGGACGCCGGCGTCGACCTCACGGGCATCGACCCGCTGAAGGACGAGCTGGTGCCCGCCGTCAACGGCACCGGCGGCAATGCCTACGACAAGCTGCTCGACACGCTGGGCGAGACCGTCACCCCCGAGTCGCTGCCGATGGTGGTGAACCAGATCGCGGCGGCCGGTGCGACCGGCGGCAGCGCCGGCACCAGCGCCCTGGGAAATGCAATGACCGCGGTCAGCAGCGGCGCGCTGCAAGGCTGCCCCGTCGCCGTCAGCGGCCGCTACCGCTTCCTGGACTACAACGGCGCGCTGCAGGAAGCCACGATCGACTTCAAGGCCATGACCATCGCGGTCGACGGCGAAAGCGGCACCCACCCGATCACACGCACGGCGCAGGCTTGCGAGATGCAGACCGACACTTCCACCGTCGTGTTCGGCCCGGGCGGCGTGGGCGTCATCCACGACGCGAACATCATCGGCTACGCGATCCCGATGCAGTCGCACACGCTCGCCTCGGTCGCCGGCACCTGGACGTTCATGGAAAGCGGCATCGACGAGGACAACGAGATCACCCATTTCATGGGCAGGATCGCCATCGCGGCCGACGGCAAGGGAACGGTTTGCGAATACGACCTGCCTGGCCTCGCCACCTGTACCGTCGACGCCACCGACACCATCCAGGCCCACGCCGACGGCGGCTTCCGGATCGTGAACGACGACGGCATGGACACCCGCTTCTACGGCTTCCGCGCTCCCAATGGCGATGTCACGATCTTCGGCACCAACAACCCCGGCAACAGCTGGGAGCCCGGCGCCTACCGGACGCACTGGGTCATGACGCGCACGCCCAAGGCCCCCGTGCCGGAAGTGGGTGCCGTGCAGAAGTACTGGCAGGTGGGCCTCACCGGCTACAACGGCTCGGAGCTGTCCATGGAGCTGAACCGCGACGGCTCCACCGTCACCGCCTCGGACGCGGCCGCCGGCACGTACACCCGCAAGGTGACGAGCGACGGCAGGGTCGATTCGTGGCTCGTCAACAAGCCGGTGGATGGTGTGCGCTACCGCGGACTGGAGTCCGGCACCTCCGAGATGCTCCAGCTCGTGCTGCCGGGCCTGGGGATGGCTCCCTACCTGACCAGCACCGACAGCTACGGCATCGTCGTGACGCGGCCCTGAGCTGAGTCGCCCGATCAAAAGCCCCGCGGGTTGCCGCGGGGCTTTTTCATTGGGGCTCCGCCAGTGAACTCAAACGAGAACCATTCTCATCTCGACTACACTTGCGGGTTGCGCGCAAGCGCCTTCGCTTGCCTTTCCCTTTCCCAAGGAGCCCCTCGCCATGCGTCCCCTCTCCTCGCGCCGCCACCTGCTTCTGGGTGCGGCCCTGGCCTGCACCCTCCCCGCCTTCGCGCAGGCGCAGCCCGCGCCGGCCTACGGGCCGGTGGCAGCGCACTACGCGGCGCTGGTGCACGCCAACTACGAGGACGCGCTGGCCGCCGCGCGCGCGATGCAGCAGCGCATCGCCGCCTTCGTGAAGTCGCCTTCGGCCGAGGGCCTTGAAGCGGCGCGCAAGAGCTGGCTCGCCGCGCGCGAGGTGTACGGGCAGACCGAGGCCTTCCGCTTTTACGGCGGCCCCATCGACGACGACAACGGCCCCGAGGGCCGCATCAACGCCTGGCCGATGGACGAATCCTTCGTGGAATCGGAAGACGGCAAGAAGGGCCTGATCGCGGACCGCAAGTTCGCGATCACCAAGAAGAACCTCTCGGCGCAGAACGAGCGCGGCGGCGAGGAGAACATCGCCACCGGCTGGCACGCCATCGAGTTCCTGCTGTGGGGCCCCGACACCTCCGACACCGGCCCGGGCAACCGCAGCTTCGAGGACTACGTGGACGGCAAGCATCCCAATGCCGCGCGCCGCCGCCAGTACCTCACCGTGGTCACCGAGCTGCTGATCGACGACCTGTCGTTCCTGGTGCGCGCCTGGACGCCGGGCGCGAAGAACTACCGCGCGTCCTTCGAGAAGGGCGGGCGCGAGTCGGTGCGCCGCATCCTCGTGGGCCTGGGCTCGCTGTCGCGCGGCGAGCTGGCGGGCGAGCGGCTGGAAGTGGCGCTGAGCACGCAGGACCAGGAAGACGAGCACAGCTGCTTCTCCGACAACACGCACCGCGACGCCGTGACCAACGCGCTGGGCATCCGCAACGTGTGGCTGGGTGAATACAAGCGGCTGGACGGCAGCGTGCTCAAGGGACCGTCGCTGCGCGAGCTGGTCGCCTCGCGCGATGCCGCGCTGGCCGAGCGCACCACCAGGCAGATCGCTGCCTCGGTGGAAGCGGCCGAAGCGATCCAGGCGCCCTTCGACCAGGAGATCCTGGGCGGGCGCAACGCGCCGGGCCCCCAGCGCATCCAGAAGACCATCGACAGCCTCACCGCGCAGTCCAAGGACCTCGTGGCGGCCGCGGCCGCGATCGGCATCACGCAGCTCACCCTCGTCTCGCCGTAGTGAAGCCAGCGCGATTCGCCCTCGGCCTCGCCGCCGTCACCGCGGCCGGCCTGCTCGCCGCCGCGATCGCGCGCGCGCAGGCCGATGCGCCCGCCGTGGAGAAGGCGGGCGGCGACACCACCGTCTTCGCCACCGGAAGGAACGCGTTCTCCTTTCCCGCGGCCAACCTCGAGGATGCGGAGCGCACGCGCTTCGTCATCGGCAACTCCTTCTTCCGCCGCAACTGGGTGGAGGCGCCCGCCTCCACCACCGCGCGCGACGGCCTGGGGCCGCACTTCATCGCGCGCTCCTGCGGCGGTTGCCACGCCCAGGACGGACGCGGCGAGCCGCCGCAGATCCGCAACCGCATCAACGACGAGCAGCCGGTGCACCTGCTGATGCGCCTGTCCATCCCGGGCAAGGCGGATCCGCGCGTGGGCGTGGTGCCCGAACCCGTCTACGGGGACCAGTTGAACAACGCCGCGATCACCGGCGTGAAGCCCGAGGGCGAAGTGGTGATCCGCGAGAGCCTGGTGCACGGCAAGTTCGCCGACGGCACGCCCTACACGCTGCGCAAGCCGGAGTACAGCTTCCGCAAGCTGGCCTACGGGCCCATGCATCCGCAGATGATGGTGAGCCCGCGCATCGCGCCGCAGATCATCGGCATGGGACTGCTGGAGGCCATCCCCGAATCGGAGATCCTCGCCAACCAGAAGGCGCAGGCGGCCATGCCCGGACCGATCAAGGGCGTGCCCAATCGCGCGTGGGACGCCATCGCGGGAAAGGTCACCATCGGGCGCTTCGGCTGGAAGGCCAATGCCACCTCCGTCGGCCACCAGACCGCCGCCGCCTTCCTGGGCGACATGGGCATCACCTCCAGCATCTTCCCGCAGGAGGCGTGCACGCCCACGCAGAAGGATTGCCTGGCCGCACCCAGCGGCCGCGGCAAGGGCTCGGCGCCGGCAGGCCAGGCGAGCAGGGTTCCCGAGCTGGACGACCAGACTTTCGAGAACGTCGCGTTCTACACGGCCACGCTGGCCGTGCCGGCGCGGCGCAACGCGCGCGATCCGCAGGTGCTGCGCGGCGAGAAGCTGTTCGCGCAGGCGCAGTGCGCCGCCTGCCATCGTCCGAGCTACGTCACCGGCGAAGGGCCCTTCCCGCGCCTGGCCAGCAAGGCGCTGTCGGGCCAGTTGATCCACCCGTACACCGACCTGCTGCTGCACGACATGGGCGAGGCTCTCGCGGACGGGCGTCCCGACTTCCTGGCCAGCGGCCGCCAGTGGCGCACGCCGCCGCTGTGGGGCATCGGCCTGATCCAGGACGTCAACGGCCACCAGCGCCTGCTGCACGACGGCCGCGCCGACGGCGTGCTCGAAGCCATCCTGTGGCACGGCGGCGAGGCGCAGGCCAGCCGCGATGCGGTGCTGCAGTTCGACGCCGCCGACCGCGCGGCGCTCGTGAAGTTCGTGGAGTCGCTATGAAGAAGATGCTGCTGGCGCTGGCCTTCGCGCTGCCGGCGCTCGCCGGCGCGCAGAAGGTGCCGGCCAACGTGGCCGTGCCCTTCTACACGCCGCCGCATTTCATGCATGGCGTGCACGCGCAATGGTTCGCGCCGCGCGCGCGCGACTTCGCGCAGGAGGCTGCCGCGCTGGGCCCGGCGCTGGAGAAGGTCTGCGCAGGCTCGATCGGCGCGCTGCGGCCCGCGCGCGCGCAATGGGAGGCCACCGCGCTCGCGTGGGATCGTCTCTCCGCGGTGGCGATCGGCCCGCTGGTGCAGCGCCGCTCGCTGCGGCAGGTCGACTTCTGGCCGACGCGGCCGCAGCTGATCGAGCGTGCGATCCGCGCGAACCCCGCCGACCTGCGCGCCCTGGAACGCGTGGGCACGCCGGCCAAGGGCTTGCCCGCGCTGGAATGGCTCCTGTGGACGCAGCCCATCTCGGCGAACACGCCCTCCTGTCGCTACGCGGTGCTGCTCGCGGGCGAGCTCGATGCCGAGGGCCGCGCGCTCGCGCAAGGCTTCGCCGAACTCGCCGCCAAGGACTGGAGCGCTGACCCGGAGGCCGCCACCGCCTCGATGGGCGAGTTGCTGAACCAGTGGGTGGGCGGCATCGAGCGCCTGCGCTGGGCGCACATCGAAAGGCCGGTGCGCAGCGCGGGCGGCGACGCGCCGGAGTGGCCACGCCAGGCGAGCGGCAGCACCAACGCTTCGTGGAACGCGCAATGGCAAGGCCTGGGCACGCTGGCCGCCGCCGCGGGCAACCACGTGGCTGTGCCCGGCCAGGACCTGGTGCCGCTGGAAAGCTATTTGCGCGGCCGCGGCCTCAATCCGCTGGCGGACAAGCTTGCGGCCCAGGCCGCGCAGCTGACGCGGCAGCTGTACGCGTCGGAGACGGTCGACGAAACCCGGGCGCTCGCGATCTCGCGCTCGCTCTCCGACCTCAAGCGCCTGGCCGAAGCCGAAGTGGCGCCGGCGCTGGAAGTGAACATCGGTTTCTCGGACGCGGATGGCGACTGACTCTTTTCTCCTGACGCGTCGCGCGTGGCTCGCGGCGTTCGCCGCGGGCATGGCGATGCCGGCGTGGAGCACCGATGCGCGCGGCTTCGCGGCCACTTGGCAATCCGGCGAAAACGGCTGGCGCATCGGCCTGCTCGCCGCGCGCGACGGCACCCTCGCCCCGCGCGCGACCCTGGAAGTTCCCACGCGCGCCCACGGCCTGCTGTGGCAGGGCCAGGACTTGCTGGCGATGGCGCGCCGGCCCGGCGACTGGATGGTGCGCTGGCGTCCGGGGCACGAGCCGCAATGGGGCTGGATCGAATCCGACCGCGCCTTCAACGGCCACGTGATCGCCTCGCCGGACGGCCGGCTGCTGTACACGACGGAGACCGACCTGGAGAACGGAGCCGGGCTCGTCGGCGTGCGTGATGCGGGTTCGTTCGAGAAGCTCACGGAGTGGCGCACCGGCGGCATGGACCCGCACGAGCTGGTGCTGGATGCGGACGGCACGCTGCTGGTGGCCAACGGCGGCATTCCCACGCTGCCGGAGACGGGCCGGCTGAAGATCGGGCTGGAGCGCATGGATGCCTCGCTGGTGCGCCTGGACTCCACCGACGGCAAGCTGCGCGGTCAATGGCGATTGTCCGACCCGCGCCTGTCGGTGCGCCATCTCGCGTGGTGCGGCACGGGCGCGCAGCGCGTACTGGGCATCGCCTTGCAGGCGGAGCACGACGATCCGGAACAGAAGAAGCAAGCGCCCGTGCTCGCCCTGTTCGACGGCCGCGCGCTGCGCGCCGTGGAAGCGCCGCGCGCGTTGGCAGGCTACGGCGGCGACATCGCCTGGGCCGGCGATCGCATCGCGGTGAGCTGTCCGCGCGCGGGCGGCGTCGCCTTGTACGGCAGCGACGGAAAGTGGATGCGCTTCGAGCCCATCGCCGAAGCCTGCCCGCTCGCGGCCGACGGCGCGCAACTTTGGGTGGGTGGTCACACGGCGGCGCAGGATGTCGTCGCGGCGGCACCGCCCTACAAGCTCGAACCCGGCATCCGGCTGGACAACCACTGGCTCGCCGGCTGACGGTCCGACTTCAGCCCGCTCAGGGCAGCACGAGCGCGTCGGCCTCCATGCCCTCGAACCGCGCCTCGGGATGCAGGGCCTGCACGTTCGAGCCGATCTCGCGCGCGCGGCGCGGCGGCACGTCGGCGATGAGCAGGATGCAGCCCTGCGCGATGTCGGCTTCGAAGCGCCGCAGCCGCCGGCTGGGCACGGAGATGCCGATCATGCTGGCCGTCCAGGCATCGAACAGCGCACCCAGCAGCACCAGCAGGGGAACCAGGACCCAGCGCGGCGCGCCGGCCGCATCGGGGAAATGCATCGCGGCGAGCGCGCCGACGCGCCCCCCCCCCCCCCCCCCCCCCCCCACCCCCCC
>JAEZEB010000372.1 GCA_023438115.1 Pseudomonadota bacterium
GGGCGCCCGCGCCTGTCCATTATCCGTCCCGGCCCGCGCTACCGCAGCAGGATGCCCAGGGGCGCATTCAGTCCGTCGGCTCCCGCATCGGCGCAACTCGCCGGCGTGCCGTCCGCCATGTACATCCGCGCGCCGTACAGGACCATGCTGTTTCCGCGCTCCAGCGCCTGGACGCCGGCGTCGCGTCCTGGATGGCTTCTTCTCCTGGCAAATGCAAACAGGACGTGCGCGGGGCCAGTCATTGGAGGCGCAAGCCCATCGGCCGGTCCTGGCCCGACGCGCCCGCATCGTCGCAACCGCGCAGCACGCCGTCGCCCGCGGCGCAGAGCAGCACGAGGTTGTCGGCGTCCTGCGAGACGTAGGCGTGCGATCCGCTCACGGCGATGCTGGATGCGTAGCCGGGCAGCGTGGCGGCGCGGTTGCAGTCGGCGAGCAGTCCCTCGTCGCGAATCGTGCAGCGCGTCACCGTCAGGTCCCCGGCGTTGGTGATGTAGAGATCGGAGCCGGAGATCGCCAGGCCCTCTGGCCTGTCCATACGGGTCGCCCCGGCGTCCCGGCAGCCGGCGATCGCGCCGTCCGCCTGCACGTCGCAGACGGTCAGCAGGCTGGAGCTGCTCTGGGTCATGTAGAGCCTGCTGCCATGGAAGGCCAGCTGGAACGGCGCATCGAACAGGGCGTCGGTGACCTGGGTCCTGCAATCCGCCAGCGCGCCGGCCTCTCCGATGGTGCACCACGCGAGCGTGCTGGAGGTGCGGCTGACCACGTACAGGCGCGAGCCGTGTACCGCCATCGCCGTCGGTCCGTCCAGGCCTCGCATGCCGGAATCGACGCAGTCCAGGATGTGGCCATCGGAATCGATGCGGCACTGCAGGACGCGATCGTTGCCATAGTTCAGCACGTAGGCGCCGGAGCCGTGGATCGCGGTGGCGATCGGTCCGTCGAACGCGCCCGTCTCGGCGGTGACCTCGCAGCGCGCGAGCGAGCCGTCGGCGCCAATCCGGCAGCGGTCGACGCGCTTTGCGGCGTAGTTGACGATGGTGGCCCAGGCGGGCGCGACGGCCTCGTACGGGAGGGAGACCGCGCCCGTGCGATCGGCGCCATCCTCGTCCTTGTAGGCGTACGCGAGTTCGAGCTCGCTGGGCGCCGTCACCCGCTCCGGCGAATAGGTCAGCGCGAGCCGGCAATCGTCGCCCGACTCCACGCTGGCGCACGCGAACGTGCCCTGCGTGCTGCTCCATCCGGACGGCAGTGCGGCCAGGTCGGTCGCCATGCGCAGGGCCGTCGCCCCGCCCGCGCCGCTCGACCGGAAGGTGATCGTCACCTGGCGGTTCGTGCCCAGCGTCAGGCTCAATGGCTCGACGGGATCGGCCACGGCCACGACGCCGTGACCTGCGGGATCACCGCCGGGCGCGCCCGCAGGCGTGTCGCCGGAGCTGCCATCGGCGACCGCTCCTCCGCCGCCGCCGCAGGCGACGAGTGCCAGGATGAACAGGGTGGTGGTGGCGAGCCGGGTCGCTCGCCGCGCAGAAATGAAGAACATGGATGGCTCCTGGGAATCAGCGGGGGGCGATCACGCCGCAGGCGACGCGCGCGCCCGAATTGCCGGTCGGCTGGGTCTGGAAGTCGTCGGGGGCCGCATGGACGATGACCGCGCGGCCGACGATGCCGGAGGCGCCGGGCTCCACGCGCAGCCCTGGCACCATCGCCTGCAACTGCGCGCGGCCCTGGGCGTCCGCCTGCAGCATCGGCAGGTCGCCCGCGTGGCCATGTCCCGGATGGCCGTGCGGCTTGCCGGCGGGATTGAAGTGACCGCGGGCGCTGGTTCCGTCGGCCGCGCTGCAGTCGCCTTTCTCGTGGACATGGAAGCCGTGGAGGCCGGGCGCGAGGCCGCTTAGACTCGCCACCACCTCGACCGCATTGCCCGCCTGCCTGAATTGGACGCTTCCCCGGACATCGTGACCCTTCGTCGGCTGCATCCGCGCCTCGGCGACGGCGCCGGGATGCGGGACGTGCGCGCAACCGGCGGTGAACAGGACCGCGGCCAGGGCGGCCACGTGCATGACTGGATTTCGCATCGTTTTCCTTCCTTGAACGAATGGCGCCGCGGGCCCGGACGGGGCGCGCGGCGAAGGCGGAATGCTAGGAAGGGGGCACTTACGGATCGTGTACGGATGCGCGACGCGGGAGGCCTGGCATGCGCAGGAACGCGCCTTCCGTGAAATACGCCAAGCTCGCGCACCCGCGCCTGTTCGACGCGGTGCCGCGCCCGCGCCTGTTCGCGCGGCTCGAGGCGCTGCGCGGCAAGCACCCCGTCGTGTGGATCGCCGCGCCCCCGGGCGCCGGCAAGACCACGCTGGTCGCCAGCTGGCTCCCGACCAGCAAAGCCTCGTCGATCTGGTACCAGGTCGACGAGGCCGATGCGGACCCACCCAGCTTCTTCTTCTTCCTGGGCCAGTCGCTGCGCCGGCCCGCGCGCGCCCTGCCGTGGCTGGCCCCGGAGCTGGCCGACGACCTGCCGCGCTTCGCCCGCCTCTTCTTCCGCGAGTACTTCGCCCGCCTGCCCGCGGGCGGCGTGCTCGTGTTCGACAACATCCAGGAATTCGACTGGGACGGCAGCGGCCAGCTGCTGGAGATCGCTTTCGAGGAAGTGCCGGAGGGCATCACGGTGGTGGCGGTCAGCCGGGACGCCCCGCCCGAGCGCCTGGCGCGGCTGGAGCTGTCGGGCCGCATCGTGACCCTCGGCTGGAGCGAGGTGCGCCTCGACGAGGAGGAGGCGAAGGCGCTCGCCCGGACGCAGGACGCGCACGGCGCGCCCGATCCGCGCTGGCTCGCGCGCATCGACGGGTGGGCCGCAGGCATCGTCATGCTGCGTGAGCACATGGCGCGCACGCCGGCCGCACCGGAGCCGGCCGCGGCGGCCCTGCCCGATGGGCGGGAGGCGGTGTTCCGCTACTTCGCCGGCGAGATCCTTGGGCGCATGCCCGCGGCGCGCCAGCGGGAGTTGCTGCTGCTGTCGTGCCTGCCGGGCCTCTCGGCGGCCGACGCCCAGGCGCTCACGGGCGACACGGGCGCCGCGCGCCTGCTCGGCGAGCTGTACCACCATCGCCTGTTCGTGGACCGGCGCGGTCCTGCCCCTTTCACGTACCACTTCCACGCCCTGTTCCGCGAGTTCCTGCGGTACGAGGCCGACCGGCGCCTGGACCCCGTCGAGCGCGCGGCCCTGCTGGAAAGGGCGGCGGCCATCCTTGACGCGCAGGGGCGCGTGGACGAGGCCGCGCGCCTCTATCACGACGCGCGCGCGTGGCCCCAGCTGGTACGCCTGCTGCTCGCGGCCGCCGGCCGGATGC
>JAEZEB010000375.1 GCA_023438115.1 Pseudomonadota bacterium
CCTTGATGTCGGCGCCGCCGGAGAACGCCTTGCCGGCGCCGGTGATCACGATGGCCTTCACCGCGTCGTCGGCGATCGCCTGCGCGAGGCCGGCGACGATGCCCTGGCGCGTGGCCATGCCGAGCCCGTTCACGGGCGGGTTGTTCATCGTGATCACGGCGACGTCGCCGTGGACCTTGTATTCAGCCGTCATGCTGCTTCCTTTGATGAGAAAAGAACGGTCGTTCTATTTCCGTGGATTGTAGGGGGACGCCGGGCCTGGGGCACGATGGGTTGTCACCGTAGGGACTTGTCATCCCGGGCTCGACCCGGGATCCACGACGGCGCTCGATCCGACGCCGTCCGGATTGCGGGTCAAGCCCGCAATGACCAGGATCGGAGCTTGCCCCGTTATACCTCCAGCCACTCCTTGCGGATGTATGCGTCGTTGCGGAGCGTCTCGGGGGTGCCGGTGAAAACGATGCTCCCGTGCCCCATCACCAGTGCGCGATCGGAGATCGACATCGCGATGGTCAGCTTCTGCTCGATCAGCAGCACCGACACGCCGCGCGACTTCAGCGTCTTCAGGTACTCGCCCACGAGCTCGACGATCTTGGGCGCCAGGCCCTCCGTGGGCTCGTCGATGATGATGAGCTCGGGATCGCCCATCAGCGTGCGGCACAGGGTCAGCATCTGCTGCTCCCCGCCGGAGAGCACGCCGGCCTCGGTGTGCTGGCGCTCGCGCAGGCGCGGGAACATCCCGTACATGTCGTCGAAGCTCCAGCGGCCCTTCTGGCGCGCGCTCTTCTGCCCCAGCATCAGGTTCTGGTGCACCGTGAGCTTGGGGAAGATGTCGCGGCTTTCCGGCACGTAGCCGATACCCAGGTGCGCAACCTCGTAGGGCTTGCGCCCGGTGATGTCCTGCCCTTTCCAGAGCACCTGGCCCGTGCACTCGACCATGCCCATGACGGCCTTGGCGGTGGTGGAACGGCCCGAGCCGTTGCGGCCGAGCAGCGCCACGATCTCGCCCTCGCCCACCTCGAGCTGGACGCCGTGCAGCACGTGGCTCTTGCCGTAGTAGGCGTGGAGGTCCTGGACGCGCAGCATCAGTGGCCCCCTTCCTGCTGCGCGGCGATCACGGAGCCGAGGTAGGCTTCCTGCACCTTCTGGTTCGCCCGCACGTTCTCCGGCGTGTCGTAGGCGATGATCTCGCCGTAGACGACCACCGCGATCTTGTCGGCCAGGCCGAACACCACGCCCATGTCGTGCTCCACGGTCAGCAGGGTCTTGCCCACCGTCACTTCCTTGATCAGTTCGATGAAGCGGCGCGTCTCCTCGCGGCTCATGCCCGCGGTGGGCTCGTCCAGCAGGATCACGTCGGCGCCGCCGGCGATGGTGATGCCGACTTCCAGCGCGCGCTGTTCCGCGTAGGTGAGGTTCATCGCCAGCACGTCGCGCTTCTTGTGCAGGCGGATCATCTCCAGCAGCTGCTCCGCGCGCTCGTTGGCGTCGTCCAGGTCTGCCAGGAAGCGCAGGAAGGTGTACTTGTAGCCCAGGCTCCAGAGCACGCTGCAGCGCAGGTTCTCGAACACCGACAGCTTGGGGAAGATGTTGGTGATCTGGAAGCTGCGCGACAGGCCCATCCGGTTGATCTCGAAGGGCTTCTTGCCGTCGATGCGGTGGCCATGCAGCAGCACCTCGCCGCTGGTGGGCGCGAACCGGCCGCTGACCAGGTTGAAGAGCGTCGACTTGCCGGCGCCGTTGGGCCCGATGACGGCGACGCGCTCGCCCTTGCCGATCTGCAGGCTGCAGCCACGGATGATCTCCGTCCGGCCGAAGCTCTTGCGCAGGTCCTTCAGTTCCAGCGCCCAGCTCATAGCGTCTCCCGCCGCTTCGTTTCCTGTTCGATGAACGCGTGGATCTCGTCCCACTGGCGCTTGAACTGCCGGCGCGTGAGCTCGAAGAGCACCGCGCCCGTCAGCAGGATGAACCCCGCCCCGAACCAGGTGTCGAGCCGGCCGGCATCGAGTTCGACGCCGAAGTAGGTGAGCTTCGCGCCGAAGGCGGCATCCAGCTGCAGGTAGTAGAGCATCTCGATCATCGCGGACGCGCCGACGAACGCGACGAAGGCGGTGGCGAACAGCGCCAGGTAGCTCACCCACAGCTCGCGCAGCCGGCCGAAGGACGCCACGCGCAGGTTCATCATGATCAGGCTGGCGATCCCGCCGGGGGCGTACATCACCATGAACAGGAAGATCAGGCCCAGGTACAGCAGCCAGGCCTTGGTGAACTCCGACAGCAGCACGAAGGCCAGCACCATCAGCACGCCGCCGATGATGGGGCCGAAGAAGAACGTCGCGCCTCCGAGGAAGGTGAACAGCAGGTAGGCGCCCGAGCGGGCCCCGCCCACCACCTCCGACGTGACGATCTCGAAGTTCAGCGTCGCGAGGCCGCCCGAGATCCCCGCGAAGAACGCGGCGATCATGAAGGCCAGGTAGCGCACCTTCTGCGTGTTGTAGCCGATGAACTCCACCCGCTCCGGGTTGTCGCGCACGGCGTTCAGGATGCGTCCGAGCGGCGTGCGCGTGAAGGCGAACATCAGCGCCGTGCACACGAACGTGTAGACCGCGATCAGGTAGTACAGCTGGATCTGGGGACCGAAGGTGATGCCGAAGGGCTTGCTGCCCGTCACGCGGTTGCCGCTGATGCCGGCTTCGCCGCCGAAGAACTCGGGGAACATGAGCGAGGAGGCCCAGACCAGTTCGCCGATGCCCAGGGTGATCATCGCGAAGGGCGTCCCCGCCTTCTTGGTGGTCACGTAACCGAGCAGCGCGGCGATGGCGAGCGCGGACACGCCACCCACGAGCGGGATCAGGCTGACCGGAAGCGGGAGTTGCCCGTCGCTCACCATGTTCAGGGTGTGGATCGCCAGGAACGCGCCCATGCCCGAATAGACCGCGTGGCCGAAACTGAGCATCCCGCCCTGCCCCAGCAGCATGTTGTACGAGAGGCAGACGATGATGGCCACGCCCATCTGGATCAGCATGGTGTGCGCCAGCCCGCTGGTGAAGACCAGCGGCGCCACGGCAAGCACCAGCGCATAGGCGCTCCACACCACCCAGCGCCCCACGTTGTGGGGGCGGAACTCGTAGTAGGCCTTGCGCGAGCCGCGTGCGGCCGGCGCCGGTCGCGGCACCGCGCCGGGCAGGTCCATCGCCACGCCAACGCGACGGCCCTCGCGCTCGGCCTCGGACCCGGCGCCCGTGTCGGAAAGAGAAGTCGTCATGTCAGCCCTCCCGCGTGCCCAGGAGGCCCTTCGGGCGGAAGATCAGGATAAGAACAAGCAGCAGGTAAGGCAGGATCGCGGCCACCTGCGAGATCTTGACCTTCAGCACCGTCCAGCCGAAGGTCGAGGGTCCCGCCTCCGCGCCGAAGAAGCGCACCAGGTCGGCGATCGAGCGGTCGCTGCCGACGGCGAAGGCGTCCAGGATGCCGATCAGGATGGAGGCCAGGAAGGCGCCGGGCAGCGAACCCATGCCGCCGACCACCACCACCACGAAGATGATCGGCCCCAGCGTGAGCGCCATGGCCGGTTCGGTGACGAACTGCGGGCCGCCCACCACCCCGGCCAGGCCGGCCAGCGCCGTGCCGCCGCCGAAGACCGCCATGAAGATGCGCGGCACGTTGTGGCCCAGGGCCTCCACGGTCTCCGGATGCGTCAGCGCCGCCTGGATCACCAGCCCGATGCGCGTGCGGGTGATCAGGAGGTACAGCGCGCCCAGCATGCCCAGGGCCACGCCCATCATGAAGGTCCGGTAGGCCGGGAACTGGGTGCCGAACACCTGGAACAGCGGAAAGTCGAGCCACTCCGGCTTGCGGTAGTCGACGGCGATGCGTCCCCAGACGAGTTGCACCAGCTCCAGGATGAGGTAGCTGAGGCCGAAGGTGATCAGCAGTTCGGGCACGTGCCCGTACTTGTGCACGCGCCGCAGGCACAGCCGCTCGAAGGCCGCCCCGAGCAGGCCCACCACCAGCGGGGCCAGCACGAGCGCGGGGACGAAACCCACCCACTTGGAGATGGTGTAGCCCATGTACGCCCCGAGCATGTAGAAGCTCGCGTGGGCGAAGTTGAGCACGCCCATCATGCTGAAGATCAGCGTGAGCCCCGAGCTGAGCATGAACAGCAGCAGCCCGTAGCTCAGGCCGTTCAGCAGGGAGATCGTGAAGAATTCCATCGATGCAGCGGGTGCCGAAAAAACGGGGCAACGCGTGCCCCTCGTTCAGGAAGCGGCGCCACGCGGGCGCCGCCGGATCTCGCCGGGATCAGCGCTTCAGGGGCGCTTCATCTGGCAGGACGTGGGCGTGGACGAGACGTAGGGCTCGAGCGCCTTCACTTCCTCGAAGTTGTAGCCGGTGTTCTCCTCGCTGTAGGGCGCCTTGGCCGTGGCCTTGGTCCACTTCGAGATGTACACGTGCTGCTGCAGCTGGTGGTCGCTCTTGCGCATGGTGATCTCGCCGCCCACGCCCGCGTTGACGCTCAGGCCTTCGAGGGCCGCGGCGACCTTCACGGGATCCGTGCTCTTGGCCTTGGCCATCGCAGCCGTCAGGAGCTGCACGCCATACACCGTCTGCGGGACGTAGAAGTCTTCCTTGAACTTGGCCTTGAAGTCGTTGCGGATCTTGCCGTACTCGCCGCCGTGGTTGGAGTGGGCGATGGCGAACTGCAGCACGTTGGCGTTCGGGATCTGCGCCAGCGCCGTGGGCGTGCCGGTGAGCGCGGGGTAGTAGGCGTAGATCGGGATGTTCAGGCCGGCGTCGCTGAGGCCCTTCACCAGCAGCGTCATGTCGGCGCCCCAGTTGCCGGTGACGATGGCGTCGGCGCCGCTCGCCTTGATCTTGGCGACGTAGGGCGCGAAGTCCTTCACCTGC
Source organism: Pseudomonadota bacterium (assembly GCA_023438115.1). Classification (GTDB taxonomy): domain Bacteria; phylum Pseudomonadota; class Gammaproteobacteria; order Burkholderiales; family Burkholderiaceae_C; genus Ramlibacter. Next base: position 4,909 of record JAEZEB010000375.1, read on the forward strand.
GCGAGCGGGTGCAGCTCGTCGCCGACGATCTTCACGTCGGGACGCTTGCGCGCGATGGCTTCCTTGAAGTACTTGCCGATCTGCTGGCCGTGCGAGTAGTTCTGGTTGATCAGGTAGACGTTCTTGATCGACGGCACGTCCTTCATGTAGCTGCTCAGCGCCTCGATCTTCATCGAGGTGTCGGCATCCAGGCGGAAGTGCCAGTAGCTGCACTTCTCGTTCGTGAGCGCGGGGTCGACGGCGGCGTAGTTGATGAACAGCAGCTCCTTGCCGGGGTTGCGTTCGTTGTGCTTGTTGACGGCGTCGATGAGCGCGCCCGCGACGGCGGAGCCGTTGCCCTGCACGATGTAGCGGATGCCCTGGTCGGTGGCCGCCTTCAGCGCGTTCAGGCTTTCCTGCGGCGACAGCTTGCCGTCGAAGCCGACGAACTGCAGCTTGACGCCGGCGGGGTTCTTGTCGCCGGCGTACCGGTCGGCCATGAACTGCCATTCCTTCAGGATGTTCTGGCCGACACCGCCCATCGGGCCCGACAGCGGGTCGATGAAGGCGAGCTTGACGGTCTCGCCCTTCTGCGCGAATGCCGCGGTCGAGGCGGCGATGACGAGGGTGGCGCCGACGATCCTCAGCGTGAAGTTCATGGATTTGTCTCCTGGTCTGGTAGCGAAGAACAGGGCGCAGGGTACAAGTATTTGTGCAGCGCAGCGGTCAGGGATTGCCCGTAAGCGCGCTATCGCTGAAGTGACAGCGCGCGCCCGCGAAACGCGCAGCGTGCGGAGCGCACTGCGGATCGTCGCCGCAGGTGTGCGCGCCGCACATTGCAAACACCGCCCGCTTCAGGCTGTGGGCAGCTTGTAGTCCTTCAGCTGCTCGCGCAGCCGCGTCTTGAGCATCTTGCCGGTGGCGCCGAGCGGGATCGCCTCCACGAAGACGACGTCGTCCGGCACCTGCCACTTGGCGATCTTGCCCTCGTAGAACTTCAGCAGCTCTTCGCGCGTGAGCTCCGCGCCGGGCTTCTTCACCACGGCCACGATGGGACGCTCGTCCCACTTCGGGTGCCGCATGCCCACGCAGGCCGCCATCTGCACCGCCGGATGGGACATGGCGATGTTCTCGATGTCGATGGAGCTGATCCACTCGCCGCCGGACTTGATCACGTCCTTGCTGCGGTCGGTGATCTGCATGTAGCCGTCGGCATCGATCGTGGCCACGTCCCCGGTGGGGAACCAGCCGTCCACCAGCGGATCGCCGCCCTCGCCCTTGAAGTACTCGCGCACCACCCAGGGGCCGCGCACGTACAGGTCGCCGAAGGTCTTGCCGTCCCAGGGCAGTTCCTGGCCGTCGTCGCCCACGATCTTCATGTCGACGCCGTAAATCGCCCGCCCCTGCTTCAGGCGGATCTTCATCTGCTCCTCCGCGCCCTGCGCCAGGTGCTTGTTCTTCAGCGTGCACAGGGTGCCCAGCGGGCTCATCTCGGTCATGCCCCACGCGTGCAGGACGTCCACGCCGTACTCCTCGCGGAAGGCGTCGATCATGGCCGGCGGGCAGGCGGAGCCGCCGATCACCGTGCGCTTGAGCGAGGAGAAGCGCAGGCCGGCGGGCTTCATGTGGCCCAGGAGCATCTGCCACACCGTGGGCACGCCCGCGGCGAAGGTGACCTTCTCGGCCTCGATCAGCTCGTACACCGACTTGCCGTCGAGCGCGCCGCCGGGGAACACCAGCTTGCTGCCGGTGAGCGCGGCGGAGTACGGGATGCCCCAGGCGTTGACGTGGAACATGGGCACCACGGGCAGCACCGAGTCGCGCGCGGACATCGCCATGACGTCGGGCAGCGCCGCCGCGTACGCGTGCAGCACCGTGGAGCGGTGGCTGTAGAGCGCGGCCTTCGGGTTGCCGGTGGTGCCGCTCGTGTAGCACATGCTCGAGGCGGAGTTCTCGTCGAACTCGGGCCACTGGTAATCCACCGGCTGGCCGCCGATCCAGGATTCGTAGGCCACCAGGCCGGGGATGCCGCTGTCGGCGGGCAGGCGGTCGGCGTCGCACAACGCCACGTACTGGCGGATGGTGGGGCACTTCGCGTGGATCGCCTGCACCAGCGGCAGGAAGGTCAGGTCGAAGCAAAGCACCTGGTCTTCGGCGTGGTTGGCGATCCAGGCGATCTGCTCCGGGTGCAGGCGCGGGTTGATCGTGTGTAGCACGCGGCCGGAGCCGCTGACGCCGAAATACAGTTCCAGGTGCCGGTAGCCGTTCCAGGCCAGCGTGGCGACCCGGTCGGAAAACAGCAGCTTCATCGCGTCCAGCGCGTTCGCCACCTGCCGCGAGCGCGCGGCGACATCCTTCCAGCGGTAGCGGTGGATGTCCCCTTCGACACGGCGGGACACGATCTCGCCGTCGCCATGGTGCCGCTCGGCGTGCACGATCAGCGACGAAATCGACAGCGGCTGGTTCTGCATCAGGCCCAACATCGTGGGTGTCTCCTCGGTTGTGATTGCAAGGAGCAATGCTAAACCGGCGCGGGCTCCGGGAGGATGCTCAGGAACCCTGTGGCTGGAAGAACAGCGTCACGGCGGCGCCCTCCCCCGGGCGCGACTCGATGCGGATGGAACCGTTGATGGCCTGCATCACGCGCTGGCAGAACATGAGGCCCATGCCGCTGCCGCCGCTGGCCGCGCGCGTGGTGACGGGCTCCTTCGTCAGCCTGGCCAGCACCTGCGGCGGGATGCCCGGGCCGTTGTCGCGCACGCAGATGCAGGCGCGCTGGCCGGGCGGCGCCTCGGGATCGGCGTCGACCTCCAGCCACAGCTGGGGACGCGGCTGCCCGCGCAGCGCGAGCAGCGCGTTCTTGGTCAAGGTGCACAGCACCAGGTACAGCAGGTCGCGCCGCCCGGGCAGGCGGAAATCGCGCCGCACGTCCAGGGTGACGAAGGCGCGCTCGTTCTCCTCGAAGGGGAACTCGTCCAGCAGCGCCTTCGCCAGGCTGCTGGCCGCGATGGATTGCGGCACGGCATCGGGATACGCATCGCGCGCCGACTGCACGAAGGTGGACACCAGCGACTGGCAATACAGCGCCCGGCGCTCTGCGCGCTCCAGAGCGGTGCGCAGTTCGCCCGGCGTATCCTCGCGGAAACAGGCGACGCCGGGTGGGGTTTCGGGGCCCGGCGGCATGTAGCGCGCCGCGACCGAGCCGACGTAGCCGCGCACGGTGGCCAGCGGCGTGTTGAGCTCGTGCGCCAAGAAGCCCAGCGCCTCGCGCAGCGCGGCCACCCGGCCCTCGTTGACGGCACGCTCCAGCGCCTGCGCGCGGTAGAGCGCCAGCGCCTCGCGCAGCGCCTCGCGGGTGGACTCGCCGTCCAGCGGCTTTTCCAGGATGCGCAGCACCTTGCCCTGGTTGACGGCGGCGATCGCCACGTCCTTTTCGGCATAGGCGGTGGCGAGCAGGCGGATCACGTGGCGGAAGTCGCGCTGCGCGGCCCGCAGCAGCTTCATGCCGTCGCGCTCGGGCATGCGGTAGTCGGTGACCAGCACGCCGAAGTCCGCGCTGCGCTCGGCCAGGATGCCCAGCGCCTCGTCGGCGCCGCCCGCGGTGACCACGCGGAACTCGTCTCCGAACTCCAGCGCGAACCACTTGCGGGAAGTGGGCTCGTCGTCGACGAAGAGGACCGCGGGCGCTTCGCCGGAAAGATCGGGGAACTGCATGGAACTTCAGGTCGCGTCGGTGCGGGTCTCCGGCGTGCAGTATGCCCGCAGCGCCTCCTCGGTCTGCACGGCCAGCGCCTGCAGCTGCGGCAGCCAGGTGGTGCCGGAGGGCCATTCGCCTTCTTCGAGGAGGGGAACGTACAACTTGCGCACCTGCTGGTACATCGCCTGCGCGCCCGCCTCTCCGCTCATCCCGAGCAGCGAATGCAGCGCCGCGATGCTGCCCTGCACGTCCGCGTTGTCCACCGCCTGCTTCAAGGTCTCGATCAGGCGGGCCATCTCGGGCACGTAGTCGTTCATCAGCTCGTCGAGCATGCCCAGGCGCCGGTAGCTTTCCAGCCGCTGCATGTTCAGCAAGCCCTCCGGCGGCCGCTGCGGCGCGGCGTATCCGGCCCCGACCGACGGGGTCCGGACCACGTCGCCGGAGATCAGGCCGGCCAGGGTCTCGTACAACACGGCGGCATCCACGGGCTTCACCAGGAAGGCGTTCATGCCGGCAGCCGTCGCTGCAGCGATGGCGGGCTCGTCCGAGCGCGCCGTCATGGCGACGATGGGCACGCCAGACCACGACTCCCGCGCCGCGCGAATGGCGCGCGCGGTCTCCAGGCCGTCCATGCCCGGCATGTGCAGGTCGATGACCACGGCGTGGATGCCCTCCTGGGCATGCAGTTGCTCGAGCACCGCGGCTCCGTGCTCGAGCTCGATCACGATCGCGGCGGCATTGCGGAGGTAGGCGGCAATCGCCTTGCGGTTGAAGGCGCTGTCGTCGGCCACCAGGATCCGGCGCCCGGCCAGGCGGCGGGCCAGCGCTCCGAACGTCGCGACACGGTGCTGCATGACGTGCTGCAGCGCCGCCAGCAGCGGCAATTGCGCGCAGGGTTTGCCGACGAAATGGTCCATGCCGGCGGCGAGGGCCCGGTGACGCGCCAGGTGCGGCGGCTCGCTGGTGTAGGCGACTATGTGCACGTCCGGACTACCGGCGCGGCCTGCCCGGATCTTGTCCGCCACGGCATAGCCGTCGAGCCCAGGCATGTGCAGGTCCAGCAGCACGATGTCGTATTGGCGCCTGGCCAGCATGCGCAAGGCCGTCTGGCCGTCCGGTGCCTCGTCGAGCTCCGTCGTGAGCGCGATCGGGCCCAGCTTTTGCCGCGTCGCCGTGCGCTGGACGGGATCGTCCTCGACGATCAGCACGCGCTTGCCGGCCAGGGCCGTGCGGGCCGCCGCCACGGAGTCCAGCCGGTGCTTCTCCTCTTCCTCCACGCTGATCGGCGGGAAGCGCATGGTGAATTCGGTGAAGGCCCCCTGCACGGAATGGCAGCTGATCTCGCCGCCGAATGCCCGCATCACGCGATGGCAGTAAGCCAGGCCCAGGCCGGTGCCGCCGGACTTGCCGACGGAGCGGAAGGCTTCGAAAAGGCCGGGCAGCACGTCAGGGGCGATGCCGGGGCCGGTGTCGTGCACCCGGACCTCGTTGCGGTCCACCGTGATCGTCACCCGCGTGTGCGGGTAGGCGGCCACGTAGTACAGGGCGTTCTTGATCAGGTTGAAGATCACGAACAGGTAGGCCGTCTCGTCGCCGCGGAAGGTGAAGTCCTCCTTCACGGCGACGTGCACGCGGTCGCGCGCCTGGTCGGTGTCGTAGCTGTACTCCTCCACCGCCTGCTGCACCACTTCGGCGGCGGAGAGATAGCGGAAGGCCGACGCGTCCATGGGGCGAGCGGCGACGCTATCGAGCGTCATGGAGATCACCTGGAGGCCGCGGCGCACCGCAAGCTCGCTGTCGGTGAGATTCCGATACAGCGCCTCCACCTGCTCGGGTGTCAACGTCTGCGCAGCCGAGCGGGGCCGCGGCCGCGGCAGCGCGCCGTGCATCTTCTCCAGCGCGTGATGGATGCGGCCCAGGGGATTGCGCATCTCGTGGGCGATGGATCCCGCCAGCGCAGCCGCCAGTCGGGATTTCTCGCTGTCGATCTGCCTTTCCGACAGCTTGAAGGCACCGCCGCCGATCAGGATGATCAGGTAGGCCGGGATCTGCGCCAGCAGGTCGGGCGGCCAGCGCCCTTCGGGGTTGAGCCCGAAATATAGCGCGCTCGCCGAGCCTATGCCGACCACGAGCATGGCGACCGTATTGCGCCAGTCCGTCAGCATCACCAGGAAACTCAGCGCGATGAAGCAGTTCGAGATGGCCGGGATGCCCCCTCCCCGCTGCAGCGAGAAGAAGACGTTGAAGAAAGGCATGCAGAAGATCAGCGCGAAGTACGAGTAAGGCAGGTAGTACTTGCGCAGCTTCTCCGGCCACTGCTTGCGCAAGGCCAGCAGCGCGAACAGGCCGATCACCAGCAGCCGCATGCCGATGTCGTCGAAGGGACGCGGGTTCGGACGCGTGAAGCGGATCAGGTAGAAGGTGAGATAGGTGAGCGCGCCGATGATGCCGATGTACTTCAGCAGCGGGCGGCCCTGGCCGTGGTAGGTCTCGTAGTGCGCCCACAGCGTGCGGAAGGGCGACAGGAGAAGGCGTGCAACATCGGACATCGCAGGCCTCATGCGGCAAGGAGGCTCTGGGCCGCGGTCCGCTCGGCGTCCGTGGACGCCGCGTTGACCAGCACGTCCGCGATGGACGCCCGGATCAGGTGATAGGGCTTCTCCTCCCCCGGCACGCGCAGGTCGTTCGCGATCACCGAGAAACCGAAGCGGCGGTAGAGGCGGCTGAGCACGGGCGTACACGACGCGAAGGCATAGCCGCAGGAAAATTCGCGCACGAGGTGGGATACGGCAAGGAACACGCAGCGCTCCAGCATCTCCGGCCCGGCGCGGTAGCGCGGATCCAGCACCAGCCGGCCGAACTCCCAGTTGCCCTTGGCAGCGTACACGCCGGCCCCCCTCTCCTTCAGCAGGTCTTCCACGGGGCTGAGTCCCTTCCCCATGGGCAGGAACCTCATCGTCCCGATGAACTCGTCATCCCACTCGAAGGCGCCGACGACCCCCTCGCGGTCTCTTTTTTTTCGCGTGCGACAAAGCCGGCGTCCGCCTTCGCGGAGCCGGGCAGGCGGATCTCGCCACGAAGCTTGTGGATGGCCGCGATCTCGTCGGCCGCGCGCAAGGGGCGGAAATCGATCTCGCCCAATGGCACGTTGTCCCGCCGCGCGCGCGCGGCCGGCGCGGGCACCAGGAGAGGCGGCAAGGGCTCCTGCAGGGTCGTCATCGCCGACAACGCGAAGGACTGCTCCAGCCCGGAGAAATCGCTCATTTCTTACTCCCTGACACAGCCGGATATGGCCTATGGAATTATGGGTGCGCGCCCCCGAAGCGGAACAATAAGCCATTCCCCTACATCCCCGCCCCCGGCCGCCACGGCGGACAATGCCTGCATGGATCAAGCCATCGCAGAGGCCGGGCAGGCCCTGGACCTGGGTACCGCCTGGCGGCACGACTTCGCACAGCTGGGCCCGGAGTTCCACACCGAGCTGCGCCCCACCCCGCTGCCGCAGCCGCACCTCGTCTCCCTCAACCGCGGTTTGGCCGCCGAACTGGGACTGGATACGGCGCTGTTGACCGGCGAGGAAGGTGTCGCCGCCTTGACGGGCAACCTGCCGCTGGCCGGCGCGCGGCCACTGGCCAGCGTCTACAGCGGCCACCAGTTCGGTGTGTGGGCCGGGCAGCTCGGGGACGGGCGGGCCATCCTCCTGGGCGGCATCGACACGCCCGCCGGCCTGCAGGAGCTGCAGCTCAAGGGCGCGGGGCGCACCCCCTATTCCCGCATGGGCGACGGCCGCGCGGTGCTGCGATCGAGCATCCGCGAGTACCTGTGCTCCGAGGCGATGGCGGCGCTCGGCATCCCGACCACCCGCGCCCTGGTGGTGACGGGCTCGCCGCAGCCGGTGCGGCGCGAGGAGGTGGAAACCGCCGCCGTGGTGACGCGGGTGGCGCCCTCCTTCGTGCGCTTCGGCCATTTCGAGCACTTCGCCGCCCGCGGGCAGGACGAGCTGCTGCGCAAGCTCGCCGACTACGTGATCGACACCTTCTACCCGGACTGCCGCGACGCGGGCGGCAGTCCCTACGCGGCGCTGCTGCGCGAGGTCAGCGAGCGCACGGCGGCCATGGTGGCGCAGTGGCAGGCGGTGGGCTTCTGCCACGGCGTGATGAACACCGACAACATGAGCATCCTGGGCCTGACCATCGACTACGGCCCCTTCCAGTTCCTCGATGCCTTCGTGCCCAACCACGTCTGCAATCACAGCGACGAAACCGGCCGCTATGCCTACAACCGGCAGCCCAACGTCGCCTACTGGAACCTGTTCTGCCTGGGCCAGGCGCTGATGCCGCTGATCGTCGACCAGGACCAGGCACTGGGCGCCCTGGAGTCGTACAAGACCGTGTTCCCGCGCGAGCTGGAAGCGCGCATGCGCGCCAAGCTGGGCCTGGCCGACGTGCAGCCCGGCGATCGCGAGCTGGTCGAAGGCATCCTGACGCTGCTGGCGGCCGACCGCGTGGACTACCCGGTGTTCTGGCGCCGGCTCTCGCACCATGTGGGCGGCGAGGACGCGGCGACCGTGCGCGACCTCTTCCTGGACCGCGCCGGCTTCGACGCCTGGGCGGCACAATACGCGGCACGCCTGCCGGCCGACCGCGCTGGCGCCGCGGCGGCGATGCTGCGGACCAACCCCAAGTACGTGCTGCGCAACCATCTCTGCGAACTGGCCATCCGGCAGGCGAAACTCGGCGACTTCTCCGGTGTCGAAGAACTGCTGGGCCTGGTGCAGGCGCCGTTCGACGAGCATCCGGCGCACGACGCCAAGGCCGGCTTCCCGCCCGACTGGGCATCCCACATCGAGATCAGCTGCTCCTCATGAACTACCCGATCCAGAAGACCGCCGCCGAGTGGAAGGCGCTCCTCGCGGAAAAGGGCGCCGAGCCCGGCGCCTTCGAGATCACGCGGCACGCCGCCACCGAGCGTCCCTTCAGCGGCAAGTACGAACGCGTGTGGGCCGACGGCAGCTACCACTGCATCTGCTGCGGCAACAAGCTGTTCGAGGCGGACACCAAGTTCGACGCCGGTTGCGGCTGGCCCAGCTTCTCGCAGGCCATCCCGGGCGCGATCGAGGAAAAGCGCGACACCAGCCACGGCATGATCCGCACCGAGACCGTCTGCGCCCGGTGCGGCGCGCACCTCGGCCACGTGTTCCCCGACGGCCCCACGGAAACCGGCCTGCGCTACTGCATGAACTCCGCCTCGCTGGACTTCCAGCCGGAAAAGAAGACCTGATGAAACTGCTGCTCGATTTCTTTCCCATCGTCCTGTTCTTCGCGGCCTTCAAGGTCTGGGACATCTACGTGGCCACCGGCGTGGCCATCGTGGCGACCATCGCGCAGATCGCCTGGCTGAAGTACTCGTCGGGCAAGGTGGAGCCGATGCAGTGGCTGGGCCTGGGCATCATCGTGGTGTTCGGCGGTGCGACCATCCTGGCCCACGACGAAACCTTCATCAAGTGGAAGCCCACGGTCCTCTACTGGCTGATGGGCGCGGCGCTCGCCGGCGGGCTGCTGTTCTTCCGCAAGAACCTGCTGAAGTCTCTGATGGGCGCGCAGCTGGAGCTGCCCGACGTCGCCTGGCGCGCCATGAACTGGAGCTGGGTCGGCTTCTTCGCCGTGATGGGCGTGCTGAACCTGTGGGTCGCCTTCAACTTCGACACCGATACCTGGGTGAACTTCAAGCTCTTCGGGGGTTTGGGGTTGATGGCGCTGTTCGTCGTCGGCCAGGCGCTGTACCTGGGGCGCTACATGAAGGACGCCAAGGAAGCCGGGGAGCCCTGAGATGGCCACCGGCATCACGGCCGAAGCCCTGCACCGGCGGCTGGCTGAAACGCTGCAACCCACGCACCTGGAAGTGCTGGACGAAAGCGCCGCCCACCTCGGCCACGCGGGACAGGACGGCACCGGCGCCGGCACCCATTTCCGGGTGCGGATCGCCTCCCCGCTGTTCGCCGGAAAGGCCCGGGTGGCCTGCCATCGCCTTGTGTATGATGCCCTGCGCGACCATATCGACCGCGGCCTGCACGCGCTGGCGATCGAGACGCTTGAACACTGATTCCGTTCCCAAGGGAAATCCCATGAAGAAAGTCCTCCTGACCGCGATCGCCGCGGCCACCCTCGGCCTCGCCCTGCCCGCCGCCGCGCAGAACGTCGCCATCGTCAACGGCAAGCCGGTGCCCAAGGCGCGGGTGGAGATGCTCTCGCAGCAGCTGGCCAAGGCCGGCCGGCCCGTGGATCCCGCCATGGAAGGCCAGCTGAAGGACGAAGTCATCGCCCGCGAGATCTTCATGCAGGAAGCGCAGAAGCGCGGCCTGGACGCCAGCGACGACTTCAAGGCGCAGATCGAACTGGCCCGCCAGACCATCCTGATCCGCGAGCTGTTCGCCGACTACCAGAAGAAGAACCCGGTCACCGACGCCGAGATCCAGGCCGAATACGACAAGTTCGTCGCGGCCAACGGCGGCAAGGAGTTCAAGGCGCGCCACATCCTGGTGGAGGACGAGGACCAGGCCAGGAAGATCATCGCCGACCTGAAGAAGGGCGCGAAGTTCGAGGAGATCGCCAAGAAGCAGTCCAAGGACCCCGGCTCCGGCGCCAACGGCGGCGACCTCGACTGGGCCACGGCCGCCAGCTACGTCCCCGAGTTCGCGGAGGCGATGGTCAAGCTGAAGAAGGGCGAGACCTCGCAGGCGCCGGTGAAGTCGCAGTTCGGCTGGCACGTGATCCGCGTCGACGACATCCGCGAAGCGCAGCTGCCCAAGCTGGACGAAGTGCGTCCGCAGATCGCGCAGCAGCTGCAGCAGCAGAAGCTGGCGCAGTTCCAGGACAACCTGCGCAAGTCGGCGAAGGTGGAATGAAGAAGCGCGCCGCAGGCGCGTGCTTCATTCCATCCCCGCGCAGGCGGGGATCCAGGACCCATGAAGAAAGCGGCCTCAGGCCGCTTTCTTCATTGGGCGAACCAGAGGACGAGCGCCAGCGCCCCGATCATCACCGGCTGGTGCACCATGTACCAGCTCAGGCTCCAGCGTCCCATCCAGGCCAGCGGACGCAAGGCGCCCGGGATGGCGCCGCGCACCACGGCGCCCTGCCCGCGCAGCAGCCAGCCCCCGGCGGCCACGCCCCACCACATCACGCCCATCCAGGGCAGCAGCGGCACGTGGTCCTGCGTGAAGGGCTTGCGCGAGATCCATCCCAGCCAGTTGAACAAGGGCCCGTTCAGGACATCGAGCGCGGGCCAGGCGGCATGCGCCGCGCGGGCCGCGAAAGGCGCCGCGATCGCCAGCGCGCCGGCCAGCCAGAGGCCGCGGCCCCAGCCCGCCGTGAGCCGCGCCACCACCAGCATCACCGCGATGCCGTGCAGCACGCCGAAGTAGATGAAGCTGCGCGGGAACATCAGCCACGATCCCGCCGTCACCAGCAGCGCGCAGCCGGCCACCTGCGCCCAGCGCCGCCAGAACCGCGGCCAGCCCTGCCCCTGGTGCACGGCGACGGCCTGGCCGAGCCCGGCACAGAAGAGGAACAGGCTCACGATCGCGGTGCGCTGCCAGGTCCAGAACGGGTCGCGCACGAAGTCTTCCTGAACGACGCCGAAATGGTCCAGGTCGAACGCGAAGTGGTAGGCCGTCATCCACACGATGGCGGCGCCGCGCAGGGCGTCGATGCGGTCGAACCGGGAGCGGGGACTGTCGGGCACGGAGCGCAGTGTAGTGGCGCGCCGGATTGACGCCCCCGGCACCCGACGTTCCAATGCGCGCTGCCGGCCAGCGGGTTGGCGCCAACAAGAAGGAGCGAAGCGATGACGAAACTCCGGTCCCTGCTGCTCGCCGCGGCGGCCC